>CAZDMY010000016.1:7832-15494 GCA_964506405.1 uncultured Dehalococcoidia bacterium
GAATAAGTGCCCGATCCGTATTGGTACCACCTGATCGGTGAATGGTCCGGATCAAGATAGTGATAATCCATTTGTGCGCTATAAAGCTTGCCAAATATCCCGTTGTTTTCCGCATTAATGGCACGGTCAACCAGAGCTTTTGCGGACCCGACATCAATCCCATCTATGCGTCCAATAATGAGTTCATTATCTATCAACGGATCGACTGTACGCATCCCCCTGCCATCTTCAAACGCGACGGACCTATCGGATATATCCCAAAAGTTGACATCTTCACTGAAGAAATTTATCAGCCAGTATCGAAGATAGTTATCCACGGAAGTGGGATTATCCGGGAACCATAGAGAAGAATTATCCACCTTCATACGGGTTGGTACACCACGGGTTGTTATCACATAACGTATCGTTGTGTGCTCGCGAAGCTGTTCCATCGACTCTTCACAGTAGTAAGCGTTGGTGCCAGTACACACGACAGGAGTTCCCGAGTTATCAAGCGTATTCTCCTGCATATATTTGATAATCTGATCGCGCAGTACCTTGAACTCATCCCATGAAATGAAATATCCGGGAGTTGTTCTTACGTGGCAAATGTTTTTCCAGCCCAGCGCTCTCTCTTGAGCATAGTGAACACCTACGGCACATGAGTCAATGGAGTTATCATTGACGATAATCAGTACATCTTCTCTACCACTCGAACCTATTTCAGGAAGCCCGTAGTCACAGTCGTCAGGTGTTGGTGGGGTACTCGCCAACAAAGGTTGTGGCACTTGCTTGTTATCGGCTGACAAGTAGAGATTGTGCTCAATGTCCTTGTCAGCCTTACCAGTCGTGGAATTGCTCAATGTCAGCGTGGCCAACAGAAGCAATGCTACCAATCCGACAACCCGCTTCACTCCATTTCCCCTTGTGTTCGAATAAAAAAACACTGGGCATAGCCCAGGTGCTTTTATACAAGCATTATATCATAACCCTGAAATTCACGATCGATTGCAGTTGACGCAACGGCCAAAAATGGCCAGATGCCTGAAATCCGGGGTAAAGTTGTATTTGCGAATGAATGTTTCTTTGACCGGGTCGAATACCTTTTCGTCGATTTCTATCGCTCGGCCGCATTCCTGACATATCAGATGGTGGTGGTGCCCGTGCTCGGCGTGGTGATAGTAGAGCTTGTTCCCGCCTAAGTCCGTCTCGTCCACTAGATCGAGTTTCTTGAGGAGTTCCAGTGTTCGGTAGACCGTTGACTTGTTTACCTCCGGATATTGTGCCGTAACCTGCTGGTGTATCTCTTCCGGCGTGATATGCTTTTCAGCCCGGTGCAGGACATCCAGAATCATAGACCGCTGCGGCGTGACCCGGTATCCCCTTTCCCTGAGAGTCTGCTGACACCCCATTTGCATTTCTCCTTGTTTTATCGTGCGCTTTGGATTACGATCCTGGATCCCTGAAAATCGACTTCCTTAACCGATCCTTCGATCTCCTTTTGTTCTCCAAAAAGCGTTGCCAGATGAATCTTGTCCCCATCTATTCGCATCCGGGCGATATCCTCCAAAACCATCTCCCCGCTTTCAATTTCTCCTATGTATGCTTTGGCAAGACACATGGGTTCCTCCTATTATTCACCAATAGCTTTCGACGCCCTGTCAAGGAATTCGTTTGCTTTTTCCAGTTGATTGGCGGCAGCCACGATTTCATCGGAAACCGCTTCTTCGTTGAGGTCCCTGGCCTTTACTGCCCATTGCCGGAATTCGGCCACATGTTCATCGTTATGTTCCGCCCAGTGTTTCAAAAGGTGTTTGAGTTTCTCTCTATCTTCCATAACGGCCTCCCGCTTTTGCAATTGCAACCAACTGCAATTTATCACACGCTTGCCTTGTGATGTCAAGTATAAACGGTTGGCGCTCTTAATTGGGATTGAAAGACTTTTTGGGAGCATTCCTGTTATAATCCGCTGTAGTAATGCCTGAACTACCGGAAGTCGAAACCATAAAGAACGCGCTGATTCCCCATATAACTGGCGTGACGATCAATAGCGCCGATGTCTTCTGGGCTAAAGCGGTACGTGCGATGCCCGCAGCGATGTTTATGCAAAGGGTTTCCGGTGAAACGATTCAGGCAATTCGCCGTAGAGGGAAATATCTGCTGTTTGATCTTTTGTCCGGGAAAATACTTGGCATTCACCTTAAAATGACCGGGGTTCTGCTTCTAAATCCCAACTCTGCAATAGAAAACAAGCATACCACAGCTTTGTTCTACCTTGGCAATGAAATGACGCTGCATTTCATAGACCAGCGAAAATTCGGTTCGCTCTGGCTGGCAGAAAGCGAAGGAGAGATCGCAGGAAAGCTTGGACCGGAACCGCTTGACAGCATGTTCGGGCCGACCATACTCAAGGAAATTCTGAGCCGTCATCAAATTCCCGTCAAAGCGGCACTCTGTGATCAACACTTTATTGCCGGCCTGGGGAATATGTATTCGGATGAAGCGCTCTTTGCCGCTGGAATCCACCCATTGAGAATATCGAACGCGCTTGCCGATATTGAAGTGAACCGTTTGCATGATGGTATAATCGAGGTGCTCATGAGGGGAATTCGCCATAATGGTGCCAGCATTAATACCTATTGCCTGCCGGACGGTACCCGCGGCATGGCACAGACACAATTTAAGGTAGCCCATCGGATTGGTGAACCCTGCCCGGTTTGCGGATCTGCAATCAACCGTATCAAAATACGAGGCCGGGGTTCGTATTTCTGCCCCTATTGCCAGCCGGCCTGTTGAGTTATTGTACAGAATTTATCATTAGTATGAGCAATATGGAAAAGGAAAATACACTTTCCCTGCTTAATGAAGCTCACGATCTGTTTCAGCAGGAAGGCAACCTGATTCGGATCGATTCCGGCCGTGCAGTGTTCGTCGGTGATACGCACGGCGATATAGATGCCACCGAGACAGTGCTTGAAAGATACCTGAATCCTGAATGCCGGATCGTTTTTCTGGGTGATTATGTCGATCGCGGTCCGGCCTCTTTGGAGAATATCAATCTGCTCCTGAAAACGAAGCTGCAGTATCCCGACCGGTTGTTCCTTGTCATGGGAAACCATGAAGGACAGAAGGCCATGCCCTTCCTTCCGGCCGATTTCTGGGATTCCCTGGAACCGGATTTATACGAAGCCTATGCCCGGGCATTGTCCGCTCTTCCGCTGGTTGTCTCCACCAGCAACGGAATTATCGCTTTGCACGGCGCGTTGCCGAATGTGGAAACTATTGAAGAGGTGCGAAATATTACCGTAGGCAGCGATCTTTGGCTGCAGATTACCTGGGGCGACTGGCAGGACGTTCCGGGCAGCCAGTTACAGTATGGATTACAAATGGGACGACCTACTTTCGGCCGGGACTGGTTCGAAGGAATTATGGAAAGGCTGAAAAAAAACGTGCTGATCCGCTCGCATCAGCCAAATGCCGCACCGGTAATATTCGACGGCCGTTGCGTGACGATTTTTACCTCGTCCGCCTACCGTTCCCGGCAGGCTGGGCGTACCGTAGTAATTACCGATCTTTCCAGTGAGGTTAAAACGGTGAACGATTTGCGCCTGGAGACGATCTGATAGCAGATGTTATTAATCCGGCAAGTAAATGTGGTACGTCATTCCGGCCCCTGAGCCGGAATCTCCTCGATTGTCTGTGAGATTCCCGCTTTCGCGGGAATGACACCAATAGGGTGCGCTTTTAATTGCCGGATTAGTACCCTCATACCGGGAGAGAGGGAAATGGGAAAATGTATAAACTGATCGATACTCACGCCCATCTCGATGAAGTCGATAACTCTGATGCGGTAATCGAAAGGGCCGAGGCAGCCGGATTAATCGCTATTGTAGCAGTCGGCGTCGATTATGTATCGAATAACCGGGTTCTAGAACTGGCCCAGATTCATCCTTCCTTTGTATTTCCGGCACTGGGATGCCATCCTCAGAATCTCGGCCAAACCAGCGGCGAAATCGAGCACAACCTGAAGTTTATCGCGGATAATATCAACAGGGCAGTCGCTATCGGCGAGATCGGACTTGATTATCACAAGAAGGTGCTCAAGCAAGCGCCTAAGGAATTACAGCATCAAGTGTTAACGGATGTGCTGGCTATTGCCGGAGAATCACGAAAGCCCGTCTCCCTTCATTCCCGGTACGCCTGGAGGGATTGCCTGAAGATCGTAGCCAGTTCGGGCATTGCGAGGGCGGTGTTTCACTGGTACAGCGGTCCCTTAAGCGTGCTAAGCGAGATCCATGCGGCCGGGTATTTCACCTCGGCGACTCCGGCGGTCGCCTATGGAGCTGAACATGCCGAAGCTATCCGCAATACCCCTAAGGACAAGTTGATGCTGGAAACCGATACGCCGGTCGTATATCATAGAAATACGGCGCTTGAGTTCGCTTCGGAGCCGGCCGATGTGGCATACCGGGTACTCGAAAAAGTGGCCGGAATAATGAATATGAATGGTGAATCGGTAGCCAGGATTACCACCGAAAATGCAATCCGGTTCTTTAGTCTGCCGATTGCACCACTTTAAAGAATTGATATGGATAAAGAAGAGAATGGTTTCCAGGCAATTGAATCCGACTCCGGCTCGGCAATCTCGGATAATCGGGTAGATAAGCTTTCAACCAGAATCCTGTTACTGATGGCGGTTCTGATTCCTTATCTGGCCCTGATCGGGTATTCTATCTCGGTTTACCCTGGCCTGCCGGATGAGCTTGGTATCGGATTGCCTAAAGCGATGATATTTCTACCTGCGTTTATCGCCATCATGCTGCCGGCTACCTATGGTTTGATGGTATTTTTCTTCGCTCATTATCTGAGGAAGGCCCATTTACTGGCCATCGCGGCATTGATGGATACCGGCACATTCGGTCTCATTGGGGCGGTGTATTTGATAAAGTCGTCTTCATAAGCAGGAGTTAACAACCTTAAACCCCTGCGAGGGGAAAACACATGATAAAAAAAGGCGGACGAAACATCGGTCGAAAAATCATTATGTCCTCCCGGTGGATGAATGTTCTACCGTGGGTGGGCGTTGGTATTTCGATCATCGGGTTAGTCGGATTCGTATTGGGAATACTGACCCTTCTAGTATCCGGCCTTTCTCTGGCCGGTGCTGCCATAATAGCAGGATCGTTCGGCTTGATCCTCTGCGGCGTGGTGCTCTTCTTCGCCATGTGTATTGTCCAGGACATCACCGGTATGTTCTGATGTGCCTGGAGGACGAAATCCTCGTTTTCGCGTCCCAGGACCGGATCGAGGGCCTGAATGACACATAATATCCGATTGGTATATAATCAACCTCGAAAGTTGCTTTTGAAAGTCATATGAAACTCCTCTCCTGGAACGTCAATGGTGTACGGTCAGCTAAGAACAAGGGCCTGCTGGAATGGCTGGAACAGGAATCGCCCGATATTCTTTGCCTCCAGGAAACCAAGGCACATCCCGATCAATTGGGAGCCGATTTACTGAAGCCCGCCGGATATCACACCTACTGGAATTACCCGGAAAGAAAAGGATATAGCGGTGTGGCCGTTTATACCAGGGAGGAGCCTCACCGGGTGTGGTACGATTTCGAACATATGGGAATTGATCTGGAGGGTAGAATTATTGCTGCCGATTACGTTGATTTCTTGCTCTTGAATGTTTATTTCCCGAACGGTAAGAAAGATGATATCCGGCTGGAATACAAAATGGTGTTTTACGATGCTTTCTTAAGGTACGCAGACGAACTTAAAGAGCAGGGCCGAAAACTGATCATCTGTGGAGATGTAAATACTGCCCATACGGAAATTGACCTGGCACGTCCGAAAGAAAACCAGAAAGTATCCGGATTCCTCCCGATTGAGCGGAAGTGGATCGATCAACTGATCGATCACGGTTATGTAGATACCTTCCGGCACTTTAATTCTGAACCGAACTGGTATACGTGGTGGGACCTGAAATCCGGCGCCCGGGCTCGAAATGTAGGCTGGCGTATAGACTACTTTTTCGTAACCGAAAATCTGCTTCCCTCGCTTACCAATGCATTCATAATGCCTTCGGTCACCGGTTCGGATCACTGTCCTATTGGAATCACCATCGATCGTTAATTCTTCTTCGCAGTCTGATCCTCATTTAAAACTACATTATCACAGAACAAGGAAATACCGGCGGTTCAATTGACCCGGTTTGACATTGGCAATCGACCCCACTTACAATTCAAGAGGTGGCAACGACCTATTCTATAATTGAAAAGAGAGATAGATGAATCACATCCGAACAGTACTCGATAACGGAATTCGTATTCTGACTGTCAATATGCCCCATGTACGATCGGTGACCATTAGCGTTCTTCTCGGCGTGGGCTCCCGATATGAACCGGCTGAGGAATCGGGAATATCCCATTTCGTCGAGCATATTTTGTTCAAAGGGACGCGGCGCTGGCCCACTTCAAGGGATATCGCGGAAGCCATTGAAAGCACTGGAGGCGTTCTTAATGGGGGAACGGACAAGGAATTGACGGTATTCTGGGCAAAGGTAATGGATGCCCATCTGGAGAGGGCGATAGACGTTCTGGCCGACCTGATTCGCAATCCGCTTTTTAATCCAGAAGAGGCAGAGCGTGAGCGTCAGGTGATAATTGAGGAGATCAACATGACCCTGGATTCTCCTCAGCAATGGGTTAATATGCTCATTGACGAGGTCGTCTGGCCGGATCAGTCATTAGGCAGGGATGTTGCCGGCAGCAAGGAAACAGTCAACTCGCTCTCCCCTGATAAGCTGAAACACTACTGGCAATCCTGTTATGGTCCGCAACAGACTGTTATTTCGGTTGCGGGTAATATCCAGTCGGGTGAAGCGGAATCGATGATCGCCCGTTTTCTGGGTGATTGGTCACAGGGCGACTCAAACCTCTGGTTTCCGGCCTCTGACGAGCAGGAAACACCCCGTTTGCACCTCGAATCGCGTGAAAGTGAGCAATCTCATCTTTGTCTGGCGTTGAGGGGTGTTTCGAGCCGGGATCCCGATCGGTTCGTTGTTGACGTTTTGAATGTACTGCTGGGAGAGGGGATGAGCTGCCGACTGTTTCGCGAGATTCGAGAAAACAAGGGACTGGCGTACGACGTTCACAGCTATGTAAGCCATTTCCTGGATTCAGGGGCGCTGACCATTTATGCCGGTGTCAACCCTGCCAACCTGGAGGCCGCTACCGAGGCGATACTGAATGAACTGGCGCAACTCCGCGATGTTGCGGTGAGTGATGCGGAACTGAATAAGGCCAAGGAGATGATTAAAGGGAGGCTGTTGCTGCGTATGGAAGACAGCCGTAGCGTATCGAGTTGGTACGGCAGCCAGGAGCTTCTCCTTGAGGAGATACAGACGATTGAAGAGGTGACATCGATTATCGAAGCGATCTCCAGTAAGGATTTACAAAGAGTCGCGGCGAAGATGTTTCAATCACGTGGGCTGAACTTGGCGGCAGTCGGCCCGGATCTTCATCAGGATCGACTGGACCGCATATTGAAACTATGAATTGAAGGAAAATAAGTGAGGGCGGCCGATCGGCCGCCCTCACTTTATTGCTATTTGACTCCGTTACCTCTTATAACAATCCGTCTACATCATGCCGGCCATGCTTGGGTCCATCCCGCC
>CAZDMY010000017.1:0-15015 GCA_964506405.1 uncultured Dehalococcoidia bacterium
GTCCGGCCTGAGATAAGGAAGCGTTTTGTCCTTCCTGACTTTTGCCAGCTGCCGGGTCAGTTTATGCGCCAGGGAAATCGGCAGCGGCATTAGTTCCGGGGTTTCGTTACAGGCAAATCCGACCATCATACCCTGGTCACCAGCCCCAAGCGTATCCTTTTCGGTCTGTTTCTCCTTTTCTTTGACCTCCCATGATTCATTTACGCCCATGGCAATATCCGGCGATTGCTCTTTAACCGAGACTATCACACCACAGGTTTCGTGATCGAACCCGTATTTGGCTCTTGTGTACCCAATATCTTTGACAGTGTCTCGAACAATGGTAGGGATGTCCACGTAGCAATTGGTAGTTATTTCACCCATTACGGCAACCAGGCCCGTGGTTGCCATCACCTCACAGGCTACCCGCCCCATCGGGTCACAATCCATAATAGCATCGAGTACCGCATCGGATATTTTATCGCAAAGCTTATCCGGATGCCCCTCGGTAACCGATTCTGAAGTCATTAACGCAGACTTCATATTCATAAACGTCAGACTCATTTAATGTTATCCTCCTTGATACTTTTGGCACTGGTATTCTTCTGTTCAAAGCACGCCATATTTAAGCTTAACTCACCCGATGAGGCCGGGTCAAGTTGACCCCGCTCGGCGCCAAGCATTTTGACAACAGCCACCGGATACTCTACACTATTAACAAACAGGGGAAAGCCAAAACCCCTTTTACAGGAGGAACCAGGAAACTATTCTCCCGGAAAACATCAAATGCCCTGTCAAGAAGTGGGGACTCACTGCCATACCGGGAGAGATTCAGCTAATGTTACAGGAAAAGATCAGATACTTCATATATCTCAATCCAAGCTATAACCTTTTCGATTATCCGTTATATTCAACAGCCTATCCTAATAGGCAACTAGAGCGAATCAGTTTTGGTTCGTATTTATCTGTTTTAATTCACCCCTGAAGAAGCCTACTGTATAAACCCGGTTCTCTCTAACCACAACACAGGTATCCGTTTCCGGGTGAAGCCGTGTGTATTAAACAGGAGGATGAACATGAGTGAGAAATATTCAGAGATTGTGATGAAAGCCAAAGATTACTACGACAGCTATGACGCTGACGAGTTCTATTATCATGTATGGGGTGGCGAGGATTTTCACCTTGGCATCTACCACCATGAGAATGAATCGATATTCGATGCCAGCCGTCGAACAGTCAAGACGATGGCCGGACTGGTACATCTCGACGAAGATACCAAAGTACTCGATATTGGCGCCGGTTATGGCGGCGCGGCCCGGTATCTGGCCGGAACATACCGATGCAAAGTCTGGTGCCTGAATTTGAGCGAAAAAGAGAACGAACGCAACAGGCAAAAAAACCGCGAGCAGGGGCTCGAACACCTGATTAAGGTGTTCGATGGTTGCTTCGAAGACCTTCCGTTCGAAGATGAATTCTTTGATGTCGTATGGTCCGAGGATGCTATACTACACAGCGGAGAAAAGGAAAAGGTGATTGCAGAGGCAGCACGAGTGCTGCGCAACGGAGGAGAATTTGTTTTTACCGATCCCATGCAGGCAGATGATTGTCCTCAACACCTTTTACAGCCGATACTGGAAAGGATTAATCTCGACTCGATGGGGTCCGTATCTCTATATCGGGAACTGGCAGCCCGGAATAACCTGGAGGAAATCCTCTGGGTCGACCTCGCCAAACACCTGCCCCGCCATTATGCCCGCGTTCGACGCGAGCTGGAAGCTAAGTATGATGAAATGCGCCAGATGATCAGCCAGGAATATATCGACAATATGCTTAAAGGTCTGACTCGCTGGGTGGAAGGTGGTGAGAATGGCCACCTTGACTGGGCGATTTTATATTTTGTAAAGAAACGATAATCACTCATGACATTGAAGGGAGTTCAGAGAATGCGAGTTCTGGTAAGCGATAAACTGGGAGAGGCGGGAATAAAGATTCTTCGGGATGAGGATGGGATCGATGTTGACGTCAAGCCCGGGTTGAAACCCGACGAGCTTAAGGCAATTATCGGTAATTACGATGCGTTGATCGTACGCAGCGCCACCAAGGTTACGGCTGATATCCTCGATGCAGCAACCGGCCTGAAGGTCATCGGACGCGCCGGCATCGGTGTTGATAATATTGATGTTAAATCAGCCACCAAACATGGGGTGATTGTAATGAACACGCCGGGGGGTAATGTGATTACCACCGCCGAACATACCATCGCCATGATGATGGCACTTTCTCGCAATATCCCTCAGGCTACCGCTTCGCTTAAAGCAGGCCGGTGGGATAAGAAACTCCTCCAGGGAAAGGAGTTGTTCAATAAGACCCTGGGCGTGATAGGATTCGGGAAAGTCGGCAGTATCGTCGCCTTGAGAGGAAGAGGTCTTAAAATGCGCGTTATCGTCCACGACCCGATAGTCAATCCGGAAAAGATCGAAAAACGTGGATTCAAGAGCGTTTCTATGGATGAATTGCTGGAAACCTCCGACTATATCACCGTCCATGTGCCCAAGAACAAGAAAACGGTCGGACTTCTAAACAAAGAGGCCTTCGACAAGATGAAGGACGGGGTCATGGTACTGAATTGCGCGCGAGGTGGGATTGTGGATGAAACCGCCCTCCTCGAGGCATTGAAATCGGGAAAGGCGGCCGGAGCCGCACTTGATGTCTTCGAAACGGAACCGCCTGGTGACCACCCATTGCTAAAACTCAACAATGTAATTGCCACCCCGCACCTGGGTGCTTCCACTGCGGAGGCCCAGACCAAGGTGGCTATAGCCGTGGCGAAGCAGATCATCTCCTTTTTCAAGAACAACACCATCGTAAATTCGATCAACGTCCCCTCCGTGACGGGGGAGATCCTGGCCAAACTTGAACCATACTTAACTGTCTCCGATCGTATGGGCTGCCTGGTCGGCCAGGTAATCAAGGGCCAGCTTAAACAGATAGATGTCGAATATACCGGTGATTTTCAGGGGCTTGATATGGATCCCGTCACTACCTCATTTCTGAACGGGCTATTGGGCCTGCTGGTTTCGGAGGAGGTAAACACCATCAATGCCCATGCGATTGCAGAGGAAATCGGTGTGAAGCTTTCGGAAACATACAGTTCCGATTCATTTGACTACACCAACCTGATGACCGTTACCGTAACAACTTCTGAAACGGTCCACACTGTGGCCGGAACTGTATTCGGTAAGAATTCGCCCCGGATCGTGCGTATTAATGACGTACATCTGGAAATGTTGCCCGAAGGATACTTTACATTAATATACGAGGAAAGCGTTCCGGGCGCGATTGGAAATATCGGCGCATTACTCGGCGAAAATGCCATCAACATCGATCGGATGACTTCAGGGCAAACCAATGGATTGGGAAGCGACGTAGTGTTCCTGAGAACAGAATCGCCCCTCTCGCCTTCTGTTATTGAGAGATTGCGCGCGCTACCGGCGGTCAAAATGGTTACGCCACTGGAGTTGTGAATCCGGAAAACAAACGCAGCACATTATATAGATTTCACCAGACCAGTTATTTTGGATAACAAAACAATACAGGAGGAACACAGTTAATATGGCAGATGCTCTAGAGAAAATGGCCCAGGCACTGATCGCCGGCCAGATAGAAGAGGTCGGCAAACTTGCTCAGGAAGCGCTTGACGACGGGTCAACACCGGATGACGTCATGAATAACGGGCTTTTCGCCGGTATGGAAGTCGTCAGCAAACGGTTCAAGGAACAGGATATGTTCATACCGGAAGTACTCCGTTCCGCCAAGGCGATGCACGCCGGGCTGGATGTCTTGAAGCCGGTGCTCACAGAATCCAGCCGATCGGGAGCAGGAACCGTTGTCATTGCAACCGTTGAAGGTGACCTGCATGATATCGGAAAAAATCTGGCCGCCATGATGCTGGAAGGGGCCGGCTTCAATGTGATCAATCTAGGAATCGATCAAAAAGCTAAACAAATCATCGAAGCAGTAAAGGAACACAAGCCGAAAATTCTCGGCCTTTCAGCGCTGCTCACAACCACCATGCCCAAGATGCCCGAGGTGATCGAGGCACTCAAGAGTGAAGGCCTCCGTGACCAGGTGAAGGTAATTATCGGAGGCGCACCGGTAACCCAGGAATTCGCGGAGGAGATTGGCGCAGATGCCTACGCGGCGAATGCCGCACTGGGAACCGAAAAGGCCCAGGCATTAATGAAGAGCGCATAAGCCCTGGCTTAAGGGCTGTTAGGAGAACCTTATGAAGATCAACCAAACGATCAATAAAACGCCTTATTTTCAGGTTCTATCCGATAACCAGTGCGAGCAGATATACTATGCCGCACTCGATGTGATCGAGAACACCGGAGGGCGTTTCTTTGACTATGAAGCCATTAAACTCTTCAAAGACAGCGACGCAGTGGTAACCGATAACAACCTGGTTCGCATACCGGCTTCCATGGTCGAACAGGCGCTACGGTCTCATCCCTCAAAAATCACATTGACCGGACGTAACGAGAAAAACGTCATCAAGCTGGAACCCAACGTCACCAATTTCGGGACCGGTTCGGATCAACCCTTCGCCTGCGATCCTAAGACGGGCGAAAGGCGCCCTTCCACATGGCAGGACGTCGCCAACGCAAGCAAATTCGTTGATTACCTATCCAATTACGATTTCCTGATGTCTCATGCCATTGCACGAGATGTTAAGAACCCGAAAACATACGATCGGCATCAGTTCATGGCCATGATCGAAAACTGCACCAAACCGCTGGTTATCACCGCCATGAGCGGGGACGGATTATACGACCAGTGGCAGATGGCCTGCGCTATTCGGGGGAACGACAAGGAATTTCGCCTGAGGCCACTGTTCGCCATCTATATCGAACCCAGTTCACCGCTGAAACATACCAAAGAGGCCGTCGAAAAACTGCTTATATCGGCGGACAAGGGAATCCCGGCAATCTATACACCCTGTCCCAGCGCCGGCGCGACATCACCGGCAACCATTCCGGCAATGCTGGTTCAGTCGCTGGCCGAAACGCTACAGGCATCGGTCCTTTCGTATTTGCGCAAACCAGGGATGCCGTTGATAATGGGCGGCGTAGTCACGGTGCTGGACATGTTGACTTCCTGCTATTCATACGGTGCCCCGGAGCTTTCACTGGCATCGGCCGCATATACGGATGTCTCCAAGTGGCTGGGCCTGCCTATGTTCTCTACAGGGGGCTGCACTGATGCCAAGATCCTCGACGAGCAGGCGGCAGCGGAAGCCACCACCAGCCTTTTCTATGCTTATCTCTCAGGAGCCAATCTGATTCACGACGTCGGCTACCTGGACAGCGGCCTGACTGCTTCGCTTGAATCGCTGGTAATGTGCGAAGAGATCATCGGTATGATCCGCCAGATCGGCAAGGGTATCTGCACCGAAGACGATCATCTCGCCTGGCAGGTGATCGACGAAGTCGGACCTGCCGGTGAATACCTCACCCACGATCATACATTTGAGCATTGGCGTGACTGGTTTGTACCAAAGCTCCAGGATCGGGCTGATTACGATACCTGGGTTATCGAAGGGCAGAAGAGTATGAACGATCGTGTCAGAGAAGAGACCGAGCGGATTCTGGCCGAGTATCAGGCCGAACCGCTGGATGAGAAGATCCGCCAGCAATTAGTCGAGATCGTCAAAGATGCGGAGAAGCGCAACGAGGATTAAGCCGTTGATTGCACATGCCAAAGATCAAATCAGGAAACTCCCCCTTTGCCCCCTCTTTAGCAAAGAGGGGGAAGTAGCTTCAGCTACAGGGGGCGTTTGAAAATGAGAAATCAGGAGCAAACATCCTTGATAGTAATAGCTCCGGGTTCAGGAGGAAATCGATAATGAGCCGTAAAATGAATTTAATCACAAACCGTAGCCCGCGTTTTTCCTTTCTTTCCGAAGATCAGAAGGAGACAATCTTCCACGGTGTTCTCAAAGTATTAAATGACACCGGTGCCGACGTGCACCACGAAGAAGCGCGGGATCTTTTGAAAAAGCATGGTTGCCGGGTGGATGGTATGCGGGTGCATATCCCGCCGCACCTGGTACGCCAGGCGCTTTCCACCCTTCCCCTTATGACAACCGTTTACGACTGGGAAGGCAACGAGAAAATCTACATTGAAAAGGACCGGAGCTATTTCGGCCCCGGCCCGACGCTGGTCTATTTCAGGGATCCGTATACACTGGAACGGCGCAAATGTTTGCGGGATGATGCACAATTGGTGGCACGCATATGCGATGCGCTGCCCAATATCGGTTTCGTGGAAGGGCTGATCTCCATCAGTGACGTGCCGCCCGCCCTTCAGCCGACCTATGAATTTGCCGATATGATTCAGAATACTACCACGCCCATTATGGCATGGGCCTTCGACCGGGAAAGTGCACGCGATCTTCACCGGATCGGCATTGCTATGGCTGGAGGTGAAGAGGAATTCAAGAAACGACCCAATTACATCCTCTACAGCGAGCCGATTTCTCCGCTGGTCAGCGATTTTCATGCTATGGACAAACTGATGTATTGCGCCGAACACGGCATCCCTCAGGATTACAGTCCGTGCTCCATCGGCGGCGCGACCGTGCCCGCCTCTCATGCCGGGCAGATCACAGTCGGCCTGGCGGAAGCGATGGTCGGCGTGGTCGTGGCGCAGTTGATCAATCCGGGTACCTGCGTGATCCTGGGTGGGGTGCAATCCATTCTCGATATGCGCAGGGCCATCTATGCCTACGGTGCGCCCGAGCTTCACGTCCTTTCCGGGGGACTTACCGAGATGGCTAAGTATTGCGGACTCCCCATGTTCGGCACTGCCGGCTGCACCGATACCAAGTACATGGATATCCAGGCTGCCATAGAAGCAGCGCTTTCCATTCCTCCTTCGATGTTGACCGGGGCCAATTTCGTTCATGATTGTGGTTATACCGAATCGGGTAAGACCGGTGACGTATTCCAACTGGTACTCGATGACGAGATTATCGGGATGAACCGGATTATTGAGAACGGCCTGGAAATCAACGAAGAGACGCTGGCCATCGACCAGATTCATAACGTAGGGCCGGGCGGCCACCACCTCTACGAGGATCATACCATGAAGTGGTTCCGCACCCACTGGCGTCCTACCCTGATGGACCGTAACAGTTACGAAGAGTGGATCTCTCGTGGGTCCCTCTCCATGCAAGACCGTATCATTAAGAAGACCCGGGATATCATCGAGAATCACGAAGGCCCGATCTCCAGGGTCGATCCCGCCGCTCAAAAGGAGATCAATAAAATTCTGGAAGAGGCCGAGGTACGCGTGGCGAAGAAGTAAGATGAAACAGCAGTTCATGATATCCGCGGTCGGGCCCAACGTCATCGGAATCGTGGCTCAGATCGCGCGCGAAATCCACGCCTGTAAATGCAATTTCGAGGATTCCGGCATGAGCGTGCTGGGGGATCATTTCGCCCTCATGATCCGCGTGACCGGAGAAGGTGAAGACCTTTTCGCCCAGCTTATTGCCGCATGTGAGCGCCTGCGGCAGAACGCAGATATCAGTTTTGCCCTTTTCCCGTTAAAACCTACAGATCAGGGCGAATTGCCGCCGGCGCCCACGCCCAACTATGAACTACGGGTGAAAGGAATCGACCGACAGGGTATCGTATATCGAACCTCTCAACTGCTCGCTTCCAGGAACATCGGTATCGTCAATATGCAGACAAGCCTGTCCCCGGCTATAGATGGCGAAACACCTTTGTTTACCATGAAAACGCAGCTTGAAGTACCCGCGGAATTGCATCCGGAAATACTCAGGAGAGACCTTGAGTCTCTGGCCGAAGACATCAATGATGTGATCTCACTCAAACGCATTAAGAAGCATACTGATGGCTAAGGTAACCGTTCTCCCTTCGGGAGAAACCATTGAACTCGAACCCGGCGAATCCGTGCGCGACGGGCTATTCCGGCTGGGCATCGAACTGGAGACACCCTGTAACGGCGAGGGCGTTTGCGGCCAATGCGGTGTCTGGGTGGAAAATCCCGAAACCGTACCCGAAACACCCCACGAAAGAATATCGGCCCAGCAGAGCCAAAAGGGATTGCGCTTGGCATGCCGGCTTTCCCCGGACCATGATATCACTATACACGTTCCACCTGAGATTTCCTACGACCGGCGGCGCATTCTCGGTAATGCTGGAGTTCCAGCACCATCTCTTGAAGAAATACCGGAAGGGCACATAAAAACTTACGAATACCATTATGCCACCGGCGCTGCTGTCTTCCAGAAGGACGGCATCTACTGGATACATCATTATGTCGATGCGGTACCCGGCAAACTCGAGATATGGGAATCGAATTTTGAACCGAAAGGGCTGGCTGTCGACCTGGGGACCACCACCATAGTACTGACCCTCGTTTCTCTGATCAGTGGTGAGGAACTGGGCACCGCATCGATCCTGAATCCACAGATCAAGTACGGACATGATGTTATGACCCGCATTCACAAAGGTTCGACACCGGAAGGCATCGAGCAACTGTCTCAGGCGGTTCGCGACGGAGTGAACCGGCTTCTCATGGAGCTTTGCTCCGATTTGGATTCGGACCCGCTGGAAATAGTCGATGTCGTCATCGGCGGCAATACCACCATGCTGCAACTGGCAGCAATGATCGATCCGGCCCCACTGGGCAGAATGCCCTTCATTGCCGGCATCAAAGGGGGCGAAAGCTTTCCTGTCGAGCAGTTCGGATTTGAAGTCAATCCAGCCGCCCGGGTCTATGTACCGCCGGTTGCCCATGCGTTTGTAGGATCTGATGTCAGTGCCGGGTTATTGGTATGCGAGAACTTCTTCGATACAGATCATACCACCCTTTTCGTCGATGCCGGAACAAACGGTGAACTGGGTTTGAGCGCGCACGGCAAGTGGCTGGTCACATCCACGGCTGCCGGTCCTGCCTTTGAAGGAATGGGAATATCCCACGGTATGCGTGCCGGTGTCGGAGCTATTGAAGCAGTTTTTGTTGCCGGTGAATCAATCCTTTACGGCACAGTGGGGAATGCGCCGGCCAGGGGGATTTGCGGTAGCGGTATTATCGACCTGGTAGCCTGCCTGCTCAAACTCGATGTCATTGAAAAATCAGGCCGCATGCGGCGGCCTTCAAACAGCAACGGCATACCGGAAACGGTAGCCGCCTGCATGGAGGAAATTGATGGATTTTCCGCCTTTAAAGTTGCGGAAGGGGTACACTTCACACAGGAAGATGTAAGGGATGTTCAGTTGGCAAAGGGCGCAATCCGCGCCGCCATCGACCTCTTTCTGCATGAAACCGGCACATCCCCGGAATTGATCGACACCATTGTACTGGCCGGTGGTTTCGGATACTCCCTCGAACCGGAAAGCCTCGAGACCATCGGCATGATCCCGCCGGGAATGGCGGATAAAGTCCATTTTGCCGGCAACACCAGCCGGCTGGGCTGCGTTCGCCTGCTCCTGGACGTTGGGGAACGCCGCCGGATTGAGGAGCGAATGAGCCAGGTGGAACATATCTCGCTTGCAGAGCGCGTCGAATTCATGGAACAATATGTGGAGAATATGAGGTTTCCGGACTTGGTCCATCATGACTGCAAATGATGTTCAGCTAACATCACAATCCCCCCGGGTCATCATCGCCTGCCGGTCCATCAGGCCGGAGTTGGAGGCATTGCGGCCGGACGATCCGGCAATTGAAATTCGCTATCTGAAACAGAATTTACACCGGACCCCAGAGCGCATGCCGGCGGCCATCCAGCGGGAAATAGAATCCGTCGAAACATATGCTTCCCAGGTTATCTTAGGCTACGGTCTGTGTTCTAACGGCGTTGTCGGGGTAACAGCTCCCCGACAGGGGCTGATCATCCCCAGGATTCACGACTGTATTTCATTTTTTCTGGGTTCCCGCACTGCCTACGACAAGGCCTTCAAGGAGAGGCCCGGAACTTACTACCTGACACCGGGATGGATAGAGGAAAAGAAAGACCCTATCGGTTATATGGAGAGTGAATATGTCCCTAAACTGGGGAGGGATACCGCCGAATGGGGCCTTAAAGAGGAACTAAGGCATTATACTCACATTGTACTGATCGACACACGGGTAAGAGACGTGCGTCTTTTAAGGGAGAGGGCCATGGAAAATGCCCGGTTCCTGGAGAAGAACTACGATGAGATTCCGGGTTCCGATAATCTTTTTAAAAAACTGCTGTTCGGCCCGTATGACCCGGTGGAGTTCATCGTTCTGCAATCGGGCGAAAAAGTGCTGCAGAAAATGTTTTTTCAATGAGCAAACAGAAGATGCTACAATAATTGCGATATCGCTTTTCAAATGATGGAGGAATAATTCAATGGAAATCGTCGGAGAGCTCATTAACGCCAGCCGCCAGCCAATAAAAGAGGCAATCCAATCACAGGATGCAGCCTATATCCAGAAAGTTGCTAAAGATCAACAGGATGCCGGAGCCCACTATATCGATGTGAATGCCGGCGTCTTCGCCGATAAGGAGAGCGAATACCTGAAATGGCTCGTGACCATCGTTCAGGAAGTAGCAGATATTCCATGTTCGATTGACAGCCCCAATCCCAAAGCCATAGAAGCGGCTCTCCCGCTTCATACCAAGGGGATACCGCTCATTAATTCCATATCGCTGGAAACCGAACGATACGATCACCTTCTGCCCATACTATCGGGAAGCGAATACCCCGTGGTGGCACTGTGTATCAGCGATAAGGGTATGCCTGAGAGTGTTGATGAGATTATGTCAAACGCCGATAAACTGGTAAACGGGCTTACCGGCGTGGGCGTTCCCATAGGCCGTATATATGTCGATCCACTGGTCAAACCGATATCGGTCAAAGACACTCACGGTACAGAAGCTTTGGAGGCTATCGATCGCATCACGAAGGCATATCCCGGTATCCATACAGTTTGGGGTAATTCCAATTTGTCATTTGGCATACCAAAGCGATGGATCCTCAACCAGGTACTGGTGATTGCGGCCATCACTCACGGACTGGATGCCGCCATCTTAAATCCGCTGGATAAGCGCCTGATGGCCTTCATCACCGCAGCCGAAACACTGGCCGGTAAAGACGAATGCTGCATGACTTATATGAAGGCGTATCGAAAGAAGAAATTTGAAGTCTAGAACACCCTCACCCCAACCCTCTCCCTTGCAAGGGAGAGGGAGAAATTCGAATGCCTGTTCTTTATCTCGTAGCCACCCCGATCGGTAATCTGGAGGATTTCTCCTTCCGTGCCGTACGCATCCTCAAAAATGTCTCCCTCATCGCGGCTGAGGACACGCGTAAAACCAGGCGTTTGCTTTCAAATTATGACATCCACACACCATTGGCCAGCTATCATGAACATAACAAGCATACTAAAACACCGCAACTAATCAGGTCCCTGGAAGAAGGCGATATTGCAGTGGTCTCCGAAGCCGGGATGCCGGGGATCAACGATCCAGGCTACGACCTGGTTCAGGCCGCACTGGCCCAGGGATTTCATGTCGTGCCCATTCCCGGCCCGTCGGCGATCCCGACTGCACTGGCGGTTTCCGGGATCACCGCCGAACAGTTCGTTCATCTTGGATTTCTTCCCAGGAAAACCGGGCAGCGAAAGAAGCTTCTGGAATCGGTGGCAGATCAGCCCCGCAGCATTGTGGCATTTGAATCGCCATACCGGCTTCTCTCCGCATTGAAAGATATCAACGAAATTCTAGGCGAGCGTAGAATCGCCATCTGCCGGGAGATGACCAAACTCCACGAGGAGATCTGGCGCGGCACGGCAGCAGAGGCGATCGAACACTTTAGCAAACCCAGAGGGGAATTCACCCTGGTGATCCAGGGAAGGTCCAGAAAAGCATCTCGTTCATAGCATGTCATCACGAGGAGGCCGGCAGGCCGACGCGGTGATCTCCCTGTTCAACCGGAGATTGCCACGCCCGCTATCGCGGACTCGCAATGACATACAAATCAGGGGGTTCGCCAAGTTCGTCGCAACGTCCTCGCCATGACAGAAAATCCTTTTCCCCTCTCCCTTGAGTGAGAGGTTAGAGCCTGCCCCGGACCTGATCCGGGGTGAGGGCGATGTTCACATTTGACCGTCTTTCAGGCCTTCAGTTCTTCTGCGAACTCTCCCCGAAATAGACCATCGTATGCGGCCAGGGGATTTCAATGTTCTCCTCATCGAAGCGATTCTTAATTCGCTTGCGGAGTTCTCCCATCAGGGCCCATTGCTGACCTGCTTCGGTATCACCCAGTATTTTCAATTCGACAGCACTGTCACCCAGATTGTCTACACGAACAACGGCAGGTGTGGTGATCATCTTCGGCCCCCATTCCGGATCATCCTTCAACGTTTGGCAAATCTCGTCCAGCAGACTCCAAACTTCGTTTACATTTTCCTTATAGGCAATACCGACATTCAGGTTTATCCGGGCCCATTCACGGGCCAGATTGCTGGCCAGATTGATATTGCTGTTGGGAATAATATGCATGGTTCCGTTGACGTCCCTTAATGTGGTGCGCCTGAGATTCATATCGACTACACCGCCAGTGATCCCAGCCACGGTGGCAACCTCTCCAATCCGGTACCAGTCTTCCATGACAATGAAGAACCCGTAAAGGTAATCACGTATGATATTCTGTGCCGCAAAGCCAAGCGCCAGGGAAGCAATGCCGATGGCAGCGATCAGCGGGGTGATATCCACACCAAATTCACCCAGGATCATTACGACCGCAATAATCCAGACAATTGCGGAAACCACGCCGAAGAGGATACCGGTCAAGGTTTCGGTCCGTTTCTTAAGCTCCTCGGCAGATTCCTCACGTGGATGCTGTATTCGCATATTTACCAGCTTTCGAATCCCACGTTTAGCAACATACATTACCACTAATGCAACAATCAGAATCAGCACAACCTGCAGTGCCCGTGCTATGATCGAATTCAGGTCCACATCGGTGAAATCAAAATCCATATTTCCCTCCCTATGTTGTTTTTACTTGACGTTTTGTATTATCTTCATACCCGATAGGACCACCTCCTTCAAACCGCCCTCGTTACATTCCAGTACCATCACGGCTTAAACTGCACATTAATTGCCCTTAATGTAGTACCTTCGTTTCCTGAGCCTGCATACAATCGCTGTAGCTAAAAGGCACAGTACTGTACTTACAGGCGTGAATGTACAATATGCTTCATATCCGAGCATACACTCCTTGCTGGCAGATGAACAGGGCATCAGGGTGCCTATGGCCGCGAGTGTCAATGCGACCGAGGTTAGCAACATTAGCGAATATCCTCGTTTCCAATTCTTCATTGTATCATCCTTTCTGTAGGTACGAACTCTCATGCTATCTTAGCACAGAATCACAATGCTAAGCTAAACGTAAAAAGTGAGCGGGCCTGACAAACGTCAGGCCCGCTCACAAAATCTGCAATCAAGGAAAAAACATGCTTTTACAGCGCTAACTCGAGCATCATCTCTATCGGTAACCGAGCCCATTGCATGACCAGAGCCGACCTATTAATCAGCATCACCTGCCCCCCAACCGTCGGCCCACCTCCAGCGGTTGGCCAGGCAACAATGAATCCGGGATGATTGGGATCGTCCACGGAATCAGATACCTCATCATAAATTCCGTCCTGATCAGCATCAAATACCAGGTCATACTCACCTATCTCCAAAGGCGGCGCCCATACCTGGACGATAAAACTACCACTTCCATTAGCTATTACGGTTGCTGACGGTGTGCCTGAAACAGGATCGCCATCGCTCCAGGCACGATCCGGGGTTATGTAAATATCAACTGGAGAGCCGGGGTTGAACCAATTACCAAAAGCATAAACCGTCTCATCCGGTGCGAATTCATCTTGCCGGCTACCGATGGAATCAGAGGAACTACCGGTTGGTACCGATCTTTCATAGGCTCCCATGTCCACGGTGCCAAGGAATCGATTGTTTCCTTCGTAATCTTTGGTTAATCCGGCTGCCATTGCGGCGGCATTATTACCCGTGTTGATACAGGGAGATTGATTCTCCAAACGGAAATCCCATCCACCGGGATTAACAAACCACGGATCCTCATAAATGTTGCCAGTTCCTGGATATCCGCCTTCAACATCACAATAAGTTACGTTCGGCATACTCATCATGCTGGAGATTGGGGTACCTGCACCGCCCCATATAATACAGTTTGTTATTGTGGGCGTGCCCCCGGCGACTTCGATTGCCCCTCCACTGTAGGCAGAGTTTCCCCACAACGTACAGTTGGTTATAGCACCCTGACTGGTCATGGTCCCGCTGAGAGGCACCATGCCTGTACCTGACATCGATAGTGGCATTCCCATATCAAGAATTCCCCCACCACTACCAATGGCAATATTATTGGAGAAAACACTGTTACTCACACAATAGGTAGAGTAGGCAGTCAGCACACCACCACCCGCGAAGTCGGCCGTGTTATCCTCAAAACTGCACCGATCGATTTCCGGCGTATCCATAGCCGTTAACAAACCACCAGCAACGGCTGCTCTGTTGTTGACGAAGTTACACTGCGTGAAAGCCGGCGTTCCACCGATCGTAACCATACCACCTCCGATGCCGATACTGAGGGTGCCACTGATAACCATCTGGCTGCCCGCCATCACAACCGAGTTGCTTCCCCCGGCATAGTTATTCTGAAAAACGCATCCATCGAAATACGAAGATGTCATCAGATCGAGCACCCCACCACCGATGCCAATATTGCCAAACGCAGGTGTCCCGTTGAAAACCGGCATCGGTATCTGCATGGTCTCGAACACGATGCCGTTTTCGATGAATTCTGCAATATGACTCTCCAAGTGGAGTTCCGAATCAGATGTGGGGAGATCAACGGGATTCTCATCGTATCCTTGCATCATCATGAAAAGGAAATACAATCCCATATCAAGGAGTGCAATGGCTTCGGGTTTTTCCATAAGCGCATA
>CAZDMY010000018.1:0-15007 GCA_964506405.1 uncultured Dehalococcoidia bacterium
CAGCGTAATGGCCTTGCGAGGACAGACGCTGGCACAGATTCCGCAGCCCTGGCATGCGGCAGGCTCGATCACAACCGCATTTCGGTCGCCGAACTTAGGGACTCCGAACGGACACGCCCGCACACACGTCAGACATGCCACGCATTTATCCTCATCGACAACCGATATAACGCCACTCGTCATCAGGTACGGCTGCGAAGGCACGGTCACCGCTCGAGACACAGCGCCCTGCGCCTGAGCCAGCGATTCCGAAAGGAACTTGGGTGCGTGAGCCAGGCCGGCCAGATACATGCCTTCGTTGACGAAATCCAGTGGACGCAGCTTCATATGAGCTTCCATATAGAAACCGTCAGCCGTCAGCGGGAGCTTTAATTTGCTGGCGAACCCCTGTGCATCCGGCTGTGGGCGAATTGCGGCGCTTAGGATCAATCGATCCGCATGAATTGAGAAATCGTCACCAATCACCGGGTCATACACCTGCACCTTGATCTTCCCATCTTCTTCACTGACCTCGGGCTTGCGATCAGGGTCGTAGCGCAGGAAAAGCACACCCATGTTCCGGGCACGCTGGTACTCGATTTCCTTCATTGCGTAGGTGCGCATATCTCGATACAGAACGTATATGTTCAGATCCGGGTTCGCCTCTTTCAGTTTTATCGAATTCTTAACCGCCTGGGTGCAGCACACCCGGCTGCAATAGTTGTGCTCCGGCTCGCGTGAGCCAACACACTGGATCATCACCACCGAATTAAGATCGCCAGCATCTATCTCGTTTTTGGCGATCTTTCCCTCCAGTTCATGCTGTGTCATCACATTATCGGATTCGCCATAGAGATATTCGCCGACTGGTTTGTATTCGGAACCGCCGGTGGCCAGGATCACGATTCCGTGATCGAAATCCACCAGTTCTCCCGCTGATGTCTTGATGGTGCTGTGATAATTGCCGACGTAGCCTGAGGAATTCTTCAATTGGGCACCAGTATAAACCGTGATCTTAGGTTCGTCCTGCACCTGCTGTATGAGCGAGGCAACCAATTCCTGTGGATCGGAACCATCTTCCGTATAATAAAGGTGGCGGGCAATACCGCCCAGTTCATCCTCTTTCTCGATGAGAACGCTCTCGAATCCCTGTTTGGCTAAACCCAGTGCGGCAGTCATCCCGGCCGCCCCACCACCGATGACCAGACCAGTGCGAAACAGCGATGCCTTCCGCTCTTCCAGCGATTCCAGCGTGGCCGCGCGGGAAATTGCCATTTTTACCAGGTCTCTGGCCTTTTCTGTGGCTTCGTCTGGATGCGAGCCATGTACCCAGGAACATTGATCACGGATATTGGCCATCTCGAAGAGGAACTTATTCAGCCCCGCTTCACGGCATGTGTCCTGGAATAATGGTTCATGGGTACGCGGGGTACAGGACGCCACCACCACCCGGTTGAGGCCGTGTTCCTCTACCGCGGCAATAATCTTTGCCTGGGTATCAGTCGAGCACGTATAGAGATTTTCATCCGCATATTCAACATACGGAAGAGATTTTACATAGTCGACGACGGAAGGCACATCCACCACTCTGGCGATGTTCGCCCCACAGCGGCAAACGAAAACGCCAATCTTGGGAGTTTCTTCCCTCACGTCTCTTTCCGGTGGATAGGTCTTTTCGGTGACAATCGTGCCCCTTGCTTCCGTTATTCCTTGCGATGCAAGGAACGCAGCGCTGCTGGCGTTCATGACCGATTCCGGTATATCCATCGGGGCATCAAAAGCTCCTGCAACATATACGCCGGAGCGAGACGTTCGATTGGGTCTGAATTCATCTGTCTTGCAGAACCCGAACCGGTCGGTTTCGATGCCAAGATTCTCGGTTAATTCAACGGTGCTCGCTGAGGGTTCCAGCCCAATCGACAGAACGATCATATCGAATTCTTCGGCTGTTTTGCCCTGCCCATCTTCGGTCATGAATTCCAGCAGGAGATTCCCGCTGGCCAGCTCTCTTACAAGCGGGCTGGGCATGGACTGCACGTATTTGACGCCAAAATTTTCCTGCGCGGAGACGTAATAGCGCTCGAAGCCCTTACCGTAAGCGCGAATATCCATATTAAAAATGGTGGGCTGTATTCTCTGATCATGCTCACGGGCGATAATAGCCTGCTTGGTTGCATACATGCAGCACACTGATGAACAGTAGTCCTTGCAGATTTCGCTCTTTCTGGAACCGACACACTGAATCCAGGCTACCTTAACCGGATGTCTTCCATCCGAGGGACGCAATACCTGGCCTTCGAACGGTCCCGAAGCTGAAAGGATGCGTTCAAACTCCATGCTGGTAACAACGTTCGGCATAACGCCGTATCCGTAATCCCCTTTGATGATGGAGGGATCGTAAGGCTTAAATCCGGGAGCTACCACCACTGAGCCGACATTCAATTCGACCAGTTCGGGTTTCATAGTGTGATCGATTGCGTGCGCCTGGCAGGCAGCGACACATTGATAGCATTCGCAACATAGCCCACAATTCAAGCATCGGGAGGCTTCCTCTTGCGCCTGTTCTTCACTGAGTGCCAGCGTCACCTCTGCGAAATTGGTTTTACGCTCCTCCGCCGAAGCCATTGGGGGCCGTTGTCGAGGCTTTTTAGGGAAGCCTTCGTACGGAGCATCGATCTCCTGAAACTGTGGATCACGATTGGCTTCGATATCCTCACCCTGTAAATATCGATCAATCGATATGGCTGCCTGTTTTCCGGCAGCAATAGCTTGAATAACTGTCGCAGGGCCCAGCACCACATCGCCACCGGCGAATACGCCCGGTATGCTGGTTTCCAGCGTTAACTCTTTAGTCTGAATACGGGAGCGTTTATCAGCAGTGATTTCGCCTTCTCCCAGGAACGAAAGATCTGGTGACTGGCCGATGGCAGGTATGATGGTATCCACATCGAGGATATATTCCGAACCTTCGATACGAACCGGCCTTCGCCGCCCGCTTTCATCGGGCTCGCTTAATTCCATCTTGATGCACTCGATTCCTTTGACCTTTCCGTTCTCGCCGATAATTTTGTTTGGCGCAGCGAGGTACTGAATTTCGATCCCTTCTTCTTCGGTTTCCTCAATTTCTTCAATGTTGGCGGGCATCTCATCTCGCGATCGCCTATACAGGATGAAAGCTTCCTTGGCACCCATGCGAACCGCTGTTCGAACAGCATCGATGGCTACGTTACCACCACCGATCACAGCCACCTTTTCACCCAGCTTGGTGGGATTGCCCAGAGCGGTATCTCGTAAGAATTCAACTCCGGGGATGACGCCTTCAAGGTCTTCGCCTTCAACGCCCATCGGATTATTCTTGTGAGCACCGGTAGCGACGAATGTCGCTTCGTAACCCTGCTCCTTAAGATCTTTCAGTTTTATCGCATCCCCAATAGGGGTATTGGTCTTGATTTCCACTCCTGCTGATTTGACGAAGTCGACCTCGGCCTGTAACACGTCCTTGGGAAGTCGATAGGAAGGGATACCCACCGCCATCATGCCGCCGGCTACAGGGAGCGCTTCGAATACCGTCGGATCGTATCCCCATAGCGCCAGATAGTAGGCAGATGTCAGCCCGGCCGGTCCTGCCCCGATGACCGCTACTTTCTTACCCTTGCTCTCCATACGCTCAGGCGGGATATCATCGCCCATGTCCTTCACCTGATCGGAAATGAAGCGTTTTAATCGGCAGATGGAAATCGACTCATCCAGCTTGCCACGAGTACAACTGGTTTCGCACGGATGGGTACAAACCCTTCCCAGCACACCGGGGAAAGGAGCCTCCTCTCTCACCAGATTAACTGCCTCCCGATATTTTCCCTGCGCGATCAATGCCACATAGCCCTGAGCACTTATATGCGCCGGGCATGCCACTTTGCAGGGGGCGGTGCCGCGCTTGCTGATAGCATTGGCGCTGGGGATTGCCTGTGGATATCGTTTAAATGTGGCCTTGCGGGTGATCAACCCCTGCTCAAACTCGTTGGGCAAACTCACGGGGCAAACTTCCGTACAGTCGCCGCAGGCGCTGCACTTATCGACATCGATATATCTGGGAGTTTTCAGGACTGTGGCGGTGAAGTTGCCTTCCTCACCTTCCAGGGATTTCAACTGGGAATTGGTGATAAGCTCGATATTGAGATGCTTATCCACCTCGATCAGTTTGGGGGAGATCATGCACATGGAGCAATCGTTGGTGGGAAAGGTCTTATCCAGTTGAGACATACGTCCACCAATGGAGGTGGTCTCTTCGACCAAATATACCTTAAAGCCCGAATTGGCCAGGTCCAGCGCCGACTGCATACCGCAAATCCCTCCACCTACCACCATCACCGCTCCAACTTTGCCGTTTGGTTTCGATCCGTTTCCGCTCATACTTGCACCTTCTCTGTTATGATGTGAGTTCTCTCACCATTTTTTCCACCGAGACAGTAACTACATTCAATACGTAAAAGATTGTAAGCTACACAAAACGAAGCAGCCACCAATGGCTGCTTCGACAACCGCTCGTCAGCGGTACTGGTTTGTTAGTTTGGCATCTCTTCATTCCATATGAGCCTTTCCGTTTTGGAAAAGGCACAAACCGCATTCATTATAATATATTCGTCGGTTGGAGTCCAGATACATTCTTAATTTCAGAACTACCATACGTTCGGTCTGGCGCCAGAACAGCGCTCTTCGCCATCACCTGTTCATCTCTGTAATTCTGCAATGATATCGCTTTGCGGGGGCACACACTGGCGCAGATGCCACATCCCTGGCAGGCCACCGCCTCGATCACCGCCATGCGCATATCTATTTTAGGAACGCCGAACGGACAGGCGCGCACGCAAGTCAAGCACCCCACGCATCGATCAGGATCAACCACAGCAATGACTCCTCCAGTCATCAGATGAGGCTGAGAGAGGATACTAGCCGCGCGTGAAACAGCTCCGTTCGCCTGAGCGATTGATTCGGAGATGAACTTCGGTGCATGGGCCAGCCCGCACAGGAACATACCTTCATTTACGAAATCAAGTGGACGCAACTTCATATGCGCTTCCATGAAGAATCTGTCCTGTGTTAACGGAAGTTTCAGCATACTGGCGATCTCACCTGCGTCTGCATTGGGCCGAATACCAACGCTTAAAACCAGCTGATCTGCCGGAATAGAAATATTCGCTTCCAGCACCGAATCGAATACTTTAACCTCTATTTGGCCATCTGTTTCAGTGACCTCCGGTTTGGCATCGACATCATAACGGATAAAAACCACCCCTTGATTCCGGGCTTCCCGATACCACAATTCCTTCATTCCGTAAGTTCTTATATCACGGTAGAGAATGTACACTTCTGCATCAGGGTTCAGGGTTTTCATTTTGATCGCGTTTCTAATTGCCTGGCTGCAACAAACACGGCTGCAATACATATGCGGTTCTTCACGTGACCCGACACACTGTATCATCACAACAGATTTCAGTTTCTGGATTTCTTCCTTATCAAAGGTAATGCGCTCCTCGAATTCCCGCTGTGTGATCACTCTAGCCGATTGTTCATAGAGGTATTCGGTCGGCTGATACTCCGTTGCTCCGGTGGCCAGAATCACAATTCCGTGATCTACCTGCACTTCCTGTCCTTCCGAATTTACGATAGTGCTGTGATAATTACCTACGTAACCCGACGAGCTTTTAATCATCGCTCCCGTGTAAACCGTCACCAGGGATTGTGCTTCAAGTCGATCCCGAAGAGATGCCAGATATGGTTGCGGATTCGATCCTTCCAATGTGTAATGAATATGCCTTGCATTGCCCCCGAGCTCGTTTTCACGTTCGACCAGCACACAATCGAATCCCTGTTCGGACAGCCCCAATGCGGCTGTCATCCCGGCAATACCACCACCGATGACAAGTCCGGTCCGTATTATCGGCGAGGGAGATTGGTGTAGTGGTTCGAGGGTCACTGCCCGGGCGACTGCCATGTTCACCAGGTCTTTGGCTTTTTCGGTAGCTGCTATCGGATCAGACGAGTGAACCCATGAGCACTGATCCCGGATGTTGGCCATCTCGAAAAGGAATGGATTCAATCCCGCTTCACGGCATGTATCCTGGAATAATGGTTCATGCGTACGTGGGCTGCAAGAGGCCACCACTACGCGGTTGAGTTCGTGGTCTTTTATCATATCCATAATTGATGACGTGGAATCGGTTGAACACGTATACAGAAATTCACCTGCGTATGCGACGTTGGGTAGCGTTCCGGCAAATTCTACCACCGATGGCACATCGACAACGCGGGCGATATTGGTCCCGCAGCGACAAACGAATACCCCGACACGGGGATCCTGACCGCTCACATCAGTTTCCGACGGATACTCTTTTTGTATTACCAGCGATCCTCGCGCACCCACGATTTCCTTAGAAGCAAGAAATGCAGCACTGCTAGCATTCATCACCGATTCAGGAATGTCCATCGGCGCATCGAAGGCTCCGCAGACATAGATGCCAGGACGTGAAGTTATGTTGGGAGCCAGCTCCTCCGTTTGGCAGAAGCCATAAGAATCGGTATCGATCCCAAGTTTTTCGGCCAGCGTACCAGCGTTCTCGGAAGGTTCCAGCCCCACCGAAAGCACCACCATATCGAATTCTTCCTGCTGCTTTTGACCTTCTTCGCCGATGAATTCCATCAGTAAATTTTTACTCTGCTGAAGCTCCTTAATGGCCGAAGGAATCCCTCGAACATAGCGTACGCCAAATTTGTTGCGGGCCGATTCATAGTACCGCTCGAACCCTTTGCCAAACGCGCGAATGTCGTTATAGAAAATCGTTGGCTTAATACGTAAATCATGTTCCCGAGTGATGATCGCCTGCTTGGTGGCATACATGCAGCAAACGGAGGAACAGTATTCTCGATGGCAGGTTTCATCCCTCGATCCCACGCATTGAATCCAGGCAACCTTTTCCGGATGCCGTCCGTCACCAGGGCGCAGAACCCTACCCTGAAACGGACCGGAGGCGGAAAGGATCCGCTCGTACTGAAGACTTGTCAAAACATTGGGCATTCGGCCATATCCATATTCCGCCTTCAGCAATGTCGGATCGAAAGGCTTATAGCCGGGGGCCACGATGATAGAACCGACCTTCAGTTTAACCTTCTCTTCCTTTTGCTCGTAATTGATCGCACCAACCTTGCACACATCCCGGCAGGTACCACAGTTATTCGCCAAAAAATGCATACAAACGTTTGGATCGATAACCGGAGTGTTAGGGATGGCCTGCGGGAACGGGACATATATAGCGGATCGAGCCCCCAGGGCGGTATCAAATTCAGATTGAATGGGACGCGGCGGATTGGCTGATATTTCCTCCAACTTGATATGACCTGTTGGACAAACAAACGCACAGGCTCCGCATGTGCGACAAACATCGGATGCCACATCAAACGGCATTTCCACCCGGCGTTCCACCCCACGTCCGGCAAAAGTGATTGCACTCACACCCATCCGCTCTTCGCACATCCTGGCGCACAGTCCGCAAAGGATACAGTCGTCATCCCCGATCACCCGCAGCCGAGAGGTATCTATCTCGTAGTCCATGGCCATATCCTGCAACAACTTCACATTAGGGCAACGCGCCAGCAGAAGTTCCAGCACCATTTTCCGCACATTATGAATTTGCGGCGAACTGGTGATGACCACCAGCCCTTCCTCTACTGGGTATGTGCACGACGTGACCAGCCGTTTTCTAGAGCCATTAACAATTTCAACAACACACATCCGGCATCCGCCATATGGTGTCAAAGCCTCGTGATAACACAGCGTGGGAATGGTAACACCGGCAACTCGTGCCGCTTCAAGCACGTATTTCCCTTCTTCAATCTCTACCGGTTTACCATCGACGGTCAGATTCACCAAGCTCATTGTTTTTCCTCATCTGGCTCTTTGTATTGCCCTTTCCTCCGGCGGAAGTGGAGCAGGCACCGGCCCTGGAACCTTCACTACCGCACTAAAACGATCAGGACACACATCGAAACAGGTACCACACTTCGTACACTGATGCTGATCAATTACATGAATTTGACCTTTGCCACCAGTAATTGCCTCAACCGGGCAGTTACGCAGGCAGATCATACAAGCCTGACATTTTTCAGGGTCAATATAATATGAGAAAAGCGCCTTGCATACTCCTGCCGGGCAACGTTTCTCTCGTATGTGAGCATCGTACTCATCCCGGAAATACTTAATAGTTGTCAATACCGGATTTGGTGCTGATCGCCCCAGGGCACAAAGTGAAGCTGATCGTGCGACCTCCGCGATGGCTTCCAGCAATTCCACATCGCCTTCCTGCCCCCGGCCCTCGGTCAAATCCGTCAAAATCCCAAGCATCTGTTTGATACCTTCTCGGCAGGGCGTGCATTTGCCGCAGGATTCATCTTTCAGGAAGTCTATGAAATACCTGGCTACATCCACCATGCAGGTGTCTTCGTCCATCACGATCATACCGCCGGACCCCATCATAGCACCGAGTTTGATAAGTTCATCGTAATCAACAGGCGTATCAATGAGACTCTCCGGTATGCACCCGCCTGACGGCCCTCCGGTCTGCACAGCCTTAAACTTCTTATCGTTAGGCACTCCGCCACCAATTTTGAAGATTATATCCCGTATGGACGTCCCCATCGGCACCTCTACCAGTCCCGTGTTTCTAACCTTACCTACCAGAGAGAATATTTTTGTACCTTTGCTACCTTCCGTACCTATTCCCGCATACCATTCTGCACCTTTGTTAATTATCACAGGAACATTAGCCCAGGTTTCTACATTATTGAGCACACTCGGCTTATCCCAAACACCGCTGATAACTGTATGAATGTATTTTGGCCTGGGTTCGCCTACCTTACCTTCTATAGCTGTCATCAAGGCACTCGATTCACCTGATACAAAAGCCCCTGCCCCTCGATGCACGATAACGCTAAAATCAAATCCCGATCCCAGGATATTCTTACCCAGCAGGCCATATTTCTCTGCTTCTTCAATCGCTATACATACGTTTTTCACCGCTAACGGATACTCAGCCCGCACATAAATGAAACCTTCATGGGATCCTACCGCATACGCACCGATAATCAGCCCCTCTAGAACGCTATGCGGATTCCCCTCAAGCACACTGCGATCCATATATGCCCCGGGGTCACCTTCATCCGCATTGACAATTACGTATTTAGTATCCGCATTCACCCGCGCCGCTTCGGCCCACTTTCTACCCGTTGGGAATCCACCACCACCACGCCCCCGCAGACCTGAAGCCGTCACTTCCTCCAGAACATCTGCAGGACTCATCTCAGAGAGGACTTTGGCAAGCGCTGCATAGCCGTCCTCTCCGATGTAATTTTCTATGCTCGTAGGATCTATCTTGCTATTATTTCCAAAAATATAGCGCGTCTGGTTCTTATAGAAAGGAATATCACTTTCCAGGGCTATCTTGTCACCTGTCAAGGGGTCGATATACAGCAACCGCTCTATAATCTTTCCCTGCTTTATAGTCTCCACAACGATCTCTTCAGCATCTGCCGCTTGCACTTGTATGTAGTTTATTTCCTTTGGATGAATGACCACTAGAGGGCCCTTTTCACAGAAACCATGACAACCAGTCTGCTTAACTTCTATCGTGTCTATAAGGTTGTGCTTTTGCAGGGCTTCACCGAAGGCTTCCTTGAGTTTACTGCTTCCGCTCGTCAGGCATCCTGTGCCCCCACATATAGTGACCTGCGTCTTAGTGACTTCTCTTTCTGCAAGTATCTTTTTCCTAAGCTCTGCTAACTCAGCGGTTGATTTCACCGGGATCATTGTTCTTCTCCTCTGATCATCTTATTCATAACTGCTGAGTATGCCTTCAATATCCTTCACCGTAAGTTTGCCGTGCGCCTCTCCATCGACGGTTATCACCGGACCGAGGGCACAACATCCCAGACAATTCACCCTTTCCATAGTGAACTTAAGATCTTCTGTAGTATGACCAGCCTTGAGACAGGTGACATCCTGGACTTTATCGAAAATTCTCTGGGCTCCTCGCACATGACACGCTGTACCAAGGCACACATTGATGATATGTCTCCCTCGCGGTTCAAGACTGAAAATCGTATAAAACGTAGCTATTCGATAGGCTCTCGAAATTGGAATATCAAGCCGCTCGCAAACACGAGCCATTGCCTCTTTCGGCAGCCAGTTATACACTGCCTGAACATCTTGAAGAATCTGGATCAGCATCCCGGGTTCGCAATTGTATTTATCCAGAATCTGGTCAATTTGCTGTGTGTCAGCTACCATCTGGTTTCACCCCACAGGTCTGTGGCTCATCTATGTAGGCTTGATACCTTACCGGGCAGTTACTGTAACAGGTACCGCAGCCGGTACAGATAGTCTGATCCACATAGCGCGGCCGTTTATTGATCGTCACCGTGAAATTGCCCGGCTCACCTTCCACTGATTCAACATCGGCATAGCTTATGATCTCGATATTCAGGTGCTTTGATACCTCGATTAACTTGGGGGAAATCATACACATGGAGCAATCGTTCGTCGGGAAGGTTTTATCAAGTTGGGCCATTCGCCCGCCAATAGACGGTTTCTCCTCTATAATATAAACCTTGAATCCGGAATTGGCCAAATCAAGTGCCGCTTGCATGCCGGAGATACCACCCCCGACAATCATTACAGCGCCGGTTTTAGGCCCTGCTGGCATCATATTTGGATTACTCATGTTTCCATCTCAAATTAAGTTCTTTTCGTAAAGAAACGGCCTTGGATCTATCGCATGCCGTTTCAACCATTTTTCGACAGAAGGATCATCAAAGGCCAACCCCATCAATTCGGTAAAATAGAAGATCGGGATGTGGTAATCGCGTCCTGCCTGCTGCGAAATATCCCTTTGGCCGCTATCCAGATTATTGTGACACATTGGGCAGCCAACCGCTATACAATCGGCGCCTGCTTCCAGGGCCATATCCAGTAATCTCCTGCTCAGCCGATGCGCCGCATCCGGGATAGTGAGGGTCAGACTACCCCCGCAACAATCGGTCTTGAATGACCAGTTTTTCACATCTGCGCCCAGCAGGCTGAGAATATGATCCATTGATTGCGGATCTTCGGCATTTTCTGCTTCAGTAATATTAGGCGGCCGGGTGATGAGACAACCGTAATAGCACACCGGATTCAGCGCTTTCAGCGTTTTCTTGACCTTATTATTCATACCTTTTTTCGAGAGAAACTCGTCGATATAATCAACCAGATGGAACACCTGATAATCGTTATGGCATTTTTCCAGATTATCCATAACCAGGTCACCATCCTTGATGGCTTTCTGTCCGACTTTCAATCGTGAATAGCACATAGCGCAGGGAACAACCATATCAAGGCCAACGGAGTCTGCAATCTCAAGATTTCGTGCGGCCAGCCTAACGGCCAAATCATCGTTAATCACATGAGCGGATGATGAGCCACAACATGTCCAGTCTGGCAGTTCCTTCAGTGAGATACCAAGCGTTTTACAAACGGCCTCTACCGATTCGCCGTATTCCCTGGCCGTTCCGCCTAACGAGCATCCCGGATAATATGAAACCTCTGTCATAATCGCTATCGCCTGACGTTTTTGAACAGCTTACGAAATCGTTTATGCCGGTGCAGATTTGGAAACAATTTCAGTTTACCTTTTTTCAACATGTCCCATCCGAGCGCTCCCTGCTTTTTAATCTCAGATAGCCCGGTGGTCTTGAGCATATAAGTTGCAGCCATCTCCGCCTCATGCACCCTTCCCCATCGCCGCACCGACGCCAGGAAAGAAGAATGAAATACAGGCACATTCCGACATGATACTTTAACACCTTCCCGAAGTGCCTGTTGGCGGAGGGAATCCATCATGTGAGCGATGTCGATGCCATTGGGGCACCGCGTGGTGCAGGTCTCGCAGGAAGCACATACCCAGATTGTATCGCTGCTGAGTACATGATCTTTTAATCCAAACTGGATCTCTCGAAGCAGTTTATGGGGAACAACATCCATCGCAAACGTAAGGGGACAACCATTAGTACATTTCTCGCATTGAAAACAGGCGGAAATATTTTGTCCGCTGAGCTGTTCAACCTGCTTACGGAAGGACCCATTTGGGGTAACCAACCCTAGTGATTCCACAGTCGTTTGACTATACCTCCTCAAGTGACAGTCGACCGGGATCAGAGGACTCGCTTACATTCTAACATCCCGTTCTCAGATTCACAATCTTATAAGGACGCCAACATATTGGATCGGTTGACGATGGATTGACAATTGATTGAAAAACCTGCTATCTATCTGTTGATTGAAATTTTCAGTTATCATCATATCTCATCTAATGTGATAATCACAGCATCAAACCAGCACGAATTAAGACAGTTACCAAGCTTCATAAATGGGAATGAATAAGTATGCTTGTCCGATACCAAAATTTGGTGTAAAAAGTGCTATACTACTATCGTAATCCGATTATGAAGGGGAGTTCAAATGGAACGCACATTGATCCTTGTCAAGCCCGACGCCATGCAGCGTGGGCTGGCAGGTGAAGTTATTTCCCGGCTGGAACGCCGTGGTTTGAAGATCGTAGGCATGAAACTGATTCACGTGGACCAAGGGCTGGCTGAACGCCATTATGCTGTTCATGAAGGCAAGCCCTTTTTCCGGCCTCTGGTGGAGTACATTACATCATCACCAATAATCGCGGCGGTTTTCGAGGGAACGGATGCAGTCGAAGCCACCCGCAACACTATGGGTGCGACCAATCCGGTTCAGGCGGGGATGGGTACCATCCGGGGAGATTTCGGCCTTGAGATCGGCCGCAATCTGGTGCATGGATCTGATTCTGTGGAAAACGCCGAAAAGGAAATATCCCTGTTTTTTTCACCAGAAGAACTGACTTCCTGGAAACGGGATGTTGACCGTTGGATTATAGAATCTTGATCACTGTATCACCGCCACTCCACATCTCTTCAATATTATAATAGCGTCGCTTCTCAGGTGAGAATATATGAACAACGATGTCACCCAGATCATGAATGATCCACCCTGAGTTGATATTCCCCTGGTGACGGCGACCGGCAACTTTCAGTTCCGAAAGTGTCTCTTCGATCTCGTCAGATATTGCTCGAAGCTGCCTTTCACTTTCACCGTTACAAAGGATGAAATAATCGGTAAAGGAGCAAATCTGGTGTACATCCAGCAGCAGGATATCGCTTGCGTGCCGGTTCAAAACGGCGTCGACGATCTTGTGGGCAATATCCAGTGTTTGCAGTGTCATTACCTCTATTATATACGGGAGTAGATGCAAATAACAGTACAGTGAAGCAACGGTTATTAAATATATCGGTTGCTTTGGGGCAGGAAAGTGACTACAATGGAATTGACTTTGTACCGTAATTGTAATAACGTTATAGGAACTGGCATGGTGCTGACAGTCAACAGCTGTTCGGGGTAGGAGGAAATATGTTTCACGGTTTTGGACCCTTGGAAGCAGTCGTGATCATTGCGATAATCCTGATTGTCTTCGGGGCAGGCAAGCTGCCTCAGGTTGGGGGCGCATTGGGCAAAGGCATACGTGAATTTCGGAAGGGAAAATCAGGTGATTTGGAGGAATCGAAGAAACTGGAGTCTTCCAACAATCAGGAGAACAAACAGGATAATTGACCGTCTCGGAAAAAACGCGCAGTTGTTTCATCCTCACACAATTCCCGGAAAATCAGGCTAAATGATCTTGATGGCTATCCGCCAGTTTAACCCGCCAGGGACATCTGTTTTATGGATATTGTAGGCGTTGGTTTTGGAGAAGTAATGGTCATTCTGGTAATTACGTTGCTGGCCGTTGGGCCACGGCGTTTACCGGAGATCGCTTACAAAATGGGGCAGCTTCTTCAGAAATTCAGGAATACGACCAGTGAACTAACTCGAAACATCACTCAGGAGATCGGTCAGGAAAACGAAGATTTTCGCTTCGACCCACGCCGGATGAGAGATGATATTCGAAAATTCATCCGGGAAGAGGATGATCCTGACAAAGAAAGCAAGTCATAGTCAATGTGGTTGAGGAACAGAAACTAACCGTTCTGGAGCACCTGGAGGACCTCCGTAAGCGACTCATGAGGGTGGCGATATTCGTCGTCGCCGGCACCGCCGTCTCCTTCATATTTGCAGAAGATATCATCGATACCTTGAAATCGGTTTCCGACGATGTCACACTTCAAGCTATCGACCCCACGGAGACTATTGTCACGTACTTCAAACTGGCGTTCACCTGCGGGCTGGCAATAGCCATCCCGGCGATTATCTTCGAAGCCGTCATGTATGTGCGACCAGCACTGACAAGCCGGGAAAAAACCTATTTCTATACCCTGCTGCCATGCGTTGTACTGGCTTTTGCCGGCGGAGTGGTATTCGCCTATTTTGTGCTCCTGCCGCCGGCCATTGATTTTCTTTTTAATTTCGGGAGCGACGTTGCGGCAGTCGAATGGCGTATCAGCCGTTACATTACGCTGATCACAAGGCTGCTTTTCGCCATTGGTCTCTGCTTCGAATTACCCATCGTAATTTTCTTTCTGGCAAAGATAGGGATTGTCTCGGTCCACAAACTCAAGCGCTTTCGACGGTGGGCTATCGTCCTGGCATTTGTCGCGTCCGCCTTCATTACACCAACACCGGACCCGGTCAATCAGTGTATTGTAGCAGTGCCATTGATCATTCTCTACGAACTGGGAATTCTACTGGCCTGGATTGCTCAGCGCGGAAAACCTAACGAATAACCGTGCCGGTTGGCTCGCCTTCAACTGCGTTGATCAGGGCATGCGGTACACGTCCATCTGCGATCATCACCTCACAGCCGGCTTCAATGGCGATAAGTGCCGCCTCGGTTTTTGGGATCATCCCTTTGCTGATCACCCTGTTTTCTATCAATTTACGCGCATCATCTGACGAAAGATGATCGATGTAGTTACCTTCACT
>CAZDMY010000019.1:0-9687 GCA_964506405.1 uncultured Dehalococcoidia bacterium
CCCTGCGATCCGGTGACGGAGACACCCGTTCCCGGATGGCCCTGGTGTCCTGTCATGGCGGTGGTGCTATTATCTAGTATGATTACGGTACCCGTTCCCTGCTTGTAAACCATATCCACCAGCCCGGTGATCCCTGAGTGCATAAAGGTAGAATCGCCCAGGACAGCGACCGATTTGTTCGGGATTCCGGCCTTCTCCAGTCCCAGCATATGCCCGATGCTTGCGCCCATGCAGGCACAGGTATCCAGTGCCCCGAGCGGTTCGTACACGCCCAGGGTGTAGCAACCGATGTCGCTGGTGATCACCATTTCCTGGTCAGTCATCGGACGAGGGGTGGGTGAGGGTTTAACCTTAGGATCGAATCCCAGTTTTCGTAAGATATATTCCGGCCCCACATGCGGGCAGCCGGCGCAAAGCTGCGGGCGGCGGGGTGGGATGGTGATGGCGGGTGGCTCTCCGGACAGGGTTGTTGGAGGAAGCGGGATTATCCCGGCCTTAACTGCACCCGCTTCCACAATCTCGGGGTTGAATTCACCGATGATCGGCACGATACTTTTTCCTTCAACCGGTATACCAAGCAGCCGGACCTCTTCTTCAAGATGTGGATCGAGTTCTTCAATCACAATTACCTTTTCCACTTTAGAAGCGAATGTGCGGATAAGCTTTTCCGGAACCGGATAGGTGGTGACCAGCTTCAGGAATGAAGCGTCTTTGAAAACCTCTCTGGCGTATTGGTAGCCGATTCCGCTGGATATGATCCCCAGTTTGGTATCCTGGATAATCATTTCATTCAGGGGGAAATCTTCTACGTAATCCCGTAATTTAACGATCCGGTTTTCCATAGCGACTCGCTGAACGCGGGCATTGGAAGGAACCATTACGTATTTGGCTGAGGAGCGCAGGTAAGCGGGCTTGGGTAAATCCGATGGCCGCTCGCGACTGACTTCTACCACGCTCTTACAGTGGGAGATTCGGGTTGTTGCGCGGAACAGAACCGGTGTATCGAATTCTTCACTGATAGTAAAAGCCCATCCCATGAGTTCGTAGGCTTCCTGGCTGTCAGTGGGTTCCAGCATTGGGACCTTGGCAAATTTGGCAAAATGACGGTTATCCTGTTCCCCCTGCGAACTATGCTCGCCCGGGTCATCACAGGAAACGACCACGATCCCGGCATTAGTGCCGGTGGTGGCCAGGGCGAAGAACGGATCGGCAGCCACATTCAAGCCCACGTGCTTCATGCTGACCATCGTCCGAACCCCGCCATAGGCAGCGCCCATACCGATTTCCAAAGCCACCTTTTCGTTAATAGACCACTCGGTGTAGACTCCGTCCAACCGCGCCACGTTCTGGAGTATCTCCGTACTGGGCGTTCCGGGATAAGCGGTGGCAAAACCCATACCGGCATGGTATCCTCCCAGGGCAATTGCTTCGTTTCCGGATAATAGTTGCTTCATATGTTCACCTGCCTGACCGGACAAACCGGAATAAATATTCCCTCTCCCTTGAGGGAGAGGTTAGGTAAGGGTGAATTTCTTTATATCGATATTTTGAGCATGATTATACATGCTACGTGTTTTTTCACCCTCCCTTTTATCCCTCCCATCGAGGGAGGGAAAGAGAGTACTTTACAGTGTCTACAACACGGGGATCGTCCCCTGCCATTTTAACATTCTCAGCCGAGCCTAGGCCACCGATTTGCCAAGGTATGCCTGCCGGACCTGGTCATTTCCGAGTAGTTCCTTAGCAGTGCCCTGAATGGTAATCCTTCCCCGCTCCATAACGTAGCCGCGGTCGGCAATCTTCAGCGCCGCATTGGCATCCTGCTCCACCAGTAAAATGGTGAGTCCTTCATCCCGCAATCTTCGCAGCAGCCGAAGTATATCCCTTACCAGGTTGGGTGCCAGACCCAGGGACGGTTCGTCCAGCAGCAGCATCTTTGGCTTAGACATCAATGCCCGACCGATGGCAAGCATTTGTTGTTGTCCTCCACTCAGGCTGCCGGCCTTCTGTTTCTCACGGTCCTTCAAGATAGGGAACAATTCGTAAATTTTTGCCAGTTGATCTTGGAATGAATCACGCCGCACATACCATGAGACCGGGCCGATAACTCCCATCCGGTACCGGCTGCAATCGGAATAAGCGCCGAGGGTGAGGTTATCCTTTACGGACATCGTCCCAAAGAGATGCCGGCCTTCAGGGACGTAGCCGAGGCCGAGCCGAACGGTTTGGTGTGAAGGCAGCCCGGTGAGCTTCTTTCCTTCCAGCCTGATATCACCGCTCTTAAGCGGTACTACACCGGTAATTACATTCATCAGGCTGGTTTTGCCGGCGCCATTGGCTCCGATCAGGGTGACAATCTCACCTTCGTTCACTGTCAGCGATGCGTCTCGGACAGCGACCGCACGACCATAGGCTACAGATACATTCTCAGCAATAAGCATTTACAGGTCTTCCTCTTCATCCCCAAGGTATGCAGCGATAACTTTCCGATCCTTCTGAACCTGGGCGGCGGTCCCCTCAGCGATCTTTTTCCCGGTATCCAGTACAATCACTTTTTCCGCCAGTCCCATTACCAGCGGCATGTCATGTTCCACCAGGACAACCGTAATGCCCATATCGCGAATCCTTCTGATCAGGTCACTCAGGTCCCGCTTTTCCAGCCGGTTCAATCCGGCGCCGGGTTCATCGAGCAACATTAGCTTGGGTTCTGTCGCCAGGGCACGGGCAATGGCCAGCAGTTTCTGCTGACCCAGTGGCAGACTCAAGGCATTTTCATGGCCATATTGGCCGAGACCTACCATATTGAGGTATTTTATCGCATTGAGGCCGATCCGCTCTTCTTCACGATGGCGCTTGGGAAGCAGAAACGCCGCCTCCAGAAAGCCGTAACTGCTGCGCAGATGCTGGCCGGTCATGATGTTCTCCAATGCGTTCATGTTGCCGAAGAGATGTACATGCTGGAAGGTGCGGACAATCCCCAGCCTGGTCCGTTTAACTGGAGGAACCTGACGGGATTGGGTTTGCATGGAAGTGATCAAGGCATCGATCACCAGAATGGCCGGGTCTATCACCTTTTGAATTCCATGTATTATCTGTCCCGCGGCCTTTCCCATCGCTCCGCTACCGGATCGACTGTACTTCGCTCGCTTCGGCAAAGCCCTCGATATGATTTCCCCGGCAAAGGTGATTTCCCCTTCGGTGGGGGCATACACACCTGTGATCAAATTAAACAGCGTCGTTTTCCCTGCTCCATTGGGGCCGATAATGGCGGTGATCCTCTGGGATTCTATTTGAAGATCGACCTTGTCGACCGCCACCAGACCGCCGAATGCGCGGCTGAGCCCTCTTGTCTCGAGGATGATGTTGCTCATGGTTCCGTTTCCTCATTCAAAGCGGGAGAATGCCATAATCGGCGAATGTTCCTGACGCTTGTATAGCAGTAATGTGACCATCGCCAGATTTTCTTAGGAATGAAGAAGATGCCTTCCTGATGATATGCATTTTTCAGGGCTACGAACAAACCCTCCGGCATGAAGATCAGGATTATCATCAGAATAAGCCCCAGAATAACCATGTTCCACTTGCCATAATGGATCAGTATTTCGTTCCTTAAAATCTCAACAGTACCTGCCCCGAAGATGGCTCCCCAGATACTGGCGAGACCGCCGAGAACGGCCATGATGACAAAGTAGACGGAATCGATTGGTTCGAAATAACCAGGACTGGCGTGCAACTGATGGTGGGCAAACAAACTTCCGGCGATGGAGGCATAAACGGCGCTGACCACAAATATCTTTAGTTTGAAACGAAAGACGTTGATCCCCAGTGATTGGGCCGCCTCTTCACTTCCGTGGACGGCTCTCAACGCCCGTCCGATTCGCGAATTGACGATGAACTGGGACATAAGCAGCATAACCAGGCATATTCCCCAGACCAGATAGTAGCGGCGAAAGTGGGAATCGAATTCAAATCCGCCTATGGCGAGATAGGGAATTTCACGTATACCGTCAGGCCCTCCTGTATATCCCATGTCATCGATAACGGCGATTTTCCATACAACAAATCCGACGGCCAGGGTTGCCATTGCCAGGTAGTTTCCCTTGAGCCTTAAGATGATACCGAGGAGAAAAGCGGCCGCCCCGGTCACGCAGGCGGCGATAAGCATGGCCAGCCAGGGATTCAAGCCGTGAGTGCTGCTGAGGACCGCGGAGAAATACATCCCGATTCCATAGAAGGCGGCCTGCCCCAGTGAAACCTGGCCGGTGTATCCCATAAACAGGCAAAGCCCAACAGTTACCATGGTGCTCAAGCCAATGACTGTACCCAGATATTTATATTGGCCGAGAAACCAGTCAAAGGGAACCAGCGCCACTAGTGTAATGACCGCCGGGATCAGTATCAAGCGCCATCGCGAAAGCCATTTATGTGCCATCAGCCTAAACGCTCTTCCTCGGCAAGGATATTGGATCTCAGCAGCAGGATAACCACCAGAATGACCATTGGCCATACGTCCTTATAAGCGGAGGTGAAAAGCCACCAGTCGAATCCGATAACAAGGGCTCTACCGATCCCTAAAAGGAATCCGCCGATCACCGCACCGATAGGACTGCGGAATCCACCGAGGGAGGCGGCCACGAATCCGTACAGGCCATACAGGAAACCGGATTCATAGGTCATCCCTACCTTGGGGGTCATCACCGCACCGATGGCACCGCCTGCCGCGGCGGCAAGGACGAAAGCGATAAGTGCCATCATTTTGGGGTTGATCCCCATAAGACCTGCTCCGACCGGGTTTGTGGCGCATGCTTTCAGGGATTTTCCCAGCATGGTGCGGGAGAAAAATAACTGGAGCAGGATGGCCACGACGACCATGGTCGCCAGAATCCAAAGCACCTGGGTGTGAACGGTGGCATCCAGGACATCGATTGTTCGCTGTTCCCAATAAAGGGGGGTTCTCTGCATCTTGTCTCCCCACAGGACTCCGGCGATTCCCCTCATCACCAGTGCGGCACCGATTGTAATGATAATAAGACCCACGATAGTCGGACGCCGTGCCGTTCGGATTCCCAGCAGATATGTGACAGCGCCCACCACTGCTACCATAAGCACGGGTAATAAGGAAGCAACCCCGACCGGTATCTCAGCAGAGGCGAATTCTCCGTATAGGAACAGGATCAATGGAATGAGTGCAAGCGGGAGGACTACCATTAACAGGATATTACGTACACTTATCCTTCGGTTCCACTTTAGATGGAAGAAAGCGCCCAGAGTGGCCGCGCAGAGGAGGGCGACCAAGACGGTGGGTAATGTGGGAACGTCCACTGAATCCACCAGCATATAGGAAGACATGCCGCCCAGCATAACGAATTCTCCCTGGGCGAAATTGATGATATTGGTAACAGCGTAGATGATAGTGAACCCCAGACCGATCAGCGCGTATATGCTGCCGTCCTGGATTCCTATCACCAGGTATTGCTGGAATTGCTCCCAGGTCATTTGGTATTTACCTAACGGTTCCTACTATTGGAATAATACAACAAGAAGGGGGATAAGTTCCACTTTTCCCCCTTCTTGATTTCAAGTTATCGATGTACCGACCGATTTAAGGTGCGAGGGTCCACTCGCCATCTACGATCTTGATCATTCCCAGTGAACCGGGTGCCATTCCCAGATGATTATCAGCAGACATGGTAAAAACACCACCTGTTCCGGCAAATTCTGTAATGTTCTCGAGATTATCTCGAATTTGCGCCCTGGCCTCGGCTGTGCTCAATCCTTCATCCAGATCCTCAAGGGCAATGACAATCATGCTCAAAGCATCGTATAGATGCCCGCCGAATGTGCTCATCGTGCCCTCACCGTAGATTGCCTCATAATCGGCGATATAATTGACTAAGACTTCTTTCTGAGGATCGTCATTGGGTACCTGATCGGCGAACAGCAGTTTGCCGGCCGGGAAGATTACTCCGTTGGCGGCATTGCCTGCCTGCTCAATGAAGTCCATATTGGCGATCCCGTGGCTGCAGTAGAGCGGAGTATCCATGCCGAGTGTCTGCATATCCAGAGCGACCGTTGCTGATTCATCGGTCGTCGCCCAGCAGATCACTGCTTCGGCATCAGTGCCCATGATGTTGGTTAATTGTGCTTCCATGCTGGTATCACCACTGTCGAAGGTCTGCTCGGCAACAATATTAATCCCGTAGTCCGCGGCATCCGATTTCAGGAAGGCCAGGCCGCCGGCACCAAATCCGGATGTGTCCGTTAACAGAGCTACCTTGGTGATGCCTTTCTCTTCCATGTAAACATATATCTCGGTAACGGCCTCTTTATCTGTCTGAGGGGTTTTGAATACCCAGTAGCGGTCTTCAACCGGGTTTACAATGGATGCAGCAGCAGCACAGGAAACCAAAGGAACTTCAGCGTTGGTGACGATGTCAATAATGGCCATGCTGTTGCCACTGGTTGTTGGCCCCATAATTGCCAGTACATTATCCTGCTCAATGAGGCGGGTTGTTAATGTAGCACATTTCTCTGCACTGGTTTCGTCATCATATATGATGATTTCGATCGGATGGCCGTTGACGCCGCCATCAGCATTGATTTGATCTTCCATCATTTTGGCCGTGTTTTCTTCGGGTATGCCCAGGCTCGAAGCCGGGCCGGTGATGGAAAGCACTGCGCCTATCTTATAGGCATCCTTCTGCGGATCCTCCGTCTCGGTAGGTTGCTGAGTTGCCGGTGATTCCTCATCATCATCACCGCAGCCGACGATTCCGACGGTGACCAGCGCCAGGATCATGCTTAAAATGATTGCCCATTTGAAAAAGTTCTTCATCTAGTGTTTGCTCTCCTCCTCTTTTTATGGTCGTCTTAAGTAGGATTTTGCCCAGTGTTTATATAAATATTCTAAATATCACCTCCCGTCATTGATTTTGATCTTGCTTCGAACGGTATTATAACGGAATAGTATACTGAAGCGCAACCACCCTTGAGGCAGATAGCGGGGAATCTGCCCCTTTTTCAATCGAATGGGTAGAAAAGAAATGCCAATCCGGTAAAATAAATATTCTACTAAATGCAGCCGGATTACATTTCAGGTGCGGATATTGCGTTGCCTGAAATGGTGCTTCCCGGGGTGTAGAGGCAGGTTAACCAGTCGGTATCGTTGTCCCGGTGGCTTTGGCCAGGAGCTTGCCGTCCTGATTAGTCACGGTCATCTCTGAGACCCCGACCTTCCGGCCGCTTTTTACCACCCTGCATTCACCGGTCAGCACATCACCTGCTTTAGCGCCGGATACGAAATGCAGGTTGAACTGGGAGGCAACGCTGCCGGGGGACATCGAATTGGAAGCATAAGCAAATGCCTGATCGGCGACCGACATGATAATCCCGCCGTAGATCATCCCATTGAAGTTCAGGTATTCGGGGCGCATCTTCATGGTAACCTTGGCGTATCCCGGTGAGAGCTCGGCGAGTTCAATCCCCAGAAAAGCGGCGATCGGCTCGTCTGCGGCTTTCGATTTGAGTTCGGCTATAATATTGGTTGCATTTTCCATTATGTCTGAATCCTGTTGATCCGGCAATTAGAAGTGTTAAGTCATTGCGAGTTCGTCCGCCGCGGCGGATGGCAATCTCCATGTCAATTGAGGAGATCATACGCCATGGCGCATCTAAGGACCACGTCACCCTGAAGGGCTCCTCGTGATGGCAGCTACAAATTACCTCGTTAATTAAGCCAGCTTCTGAAACCGACGGGCTGCTTCCTGAAGTGATTCTATACTTCTACAGAAAGCAAACCGCAGGTAGCTATCCCCCGCGTTCCCCAAAGCATAGAAATTGTCGCCGGGGACGGTGGCTACACCCACCTCTTTGATCAGGTAGATCGCGGCATCCATCGGTGACATACCCTTCAGCGCCGGTACATTGGTATAATCGGCGAAAAGGTAATAGGATCCTTCCGGCGGCGTGACATTGAAGCCGATGCTGCGGATTGCTTCGGTCAACACCTGGCATTTGTTGGCATAAGAATTGGGCATGTCCCGGTAGAATTTCTCGTCCATTCCCAGCAATTTGACCACGCCTTTTTGCAGTGGAGTCGGTGACTGAATCACCATAGTATCGTGAATGGCCCGGATGCGCGTAGTATACTCGGGAGGTGAGATGATCCATCCCACCCTCCAGCCGGTGGCGTTCCCCGTCTTGGAAACGGCATTAACCACGAATGTTCTTTCCTTCATTCCGTCCATTGCAGCCATACAGATATGTTTCCGGCCGTCATACAGGATGTGTTCGTAAATCTCGTCCGTGATTACGATGATATCGTGTTCCTTGCAGATATCGGCGATTGCCTGCATCTCATCGCGGGTGAATACTTTGCCGGTCGGATTATGCGGCGTATTGAGAACCAGAATTCTTGTCTTAGAAGTAATCTGGCCTTTCAGTTCCTCGAGGTCCAGTTCCCAGGTGCCTTTGGTCGGGTTCTCCAGCAGGGTGATGTACTTGGCCTCCAGTCCCAGAATTTCCGCTTGAGAGGGGTACATCTCGTGATAGGGTTGCATTACGATGAGTTCATCTCCGGGATTGCAGATCGCGCGGAGTGAAGTGAAGAGACCCTCGGTCGCACCAAGCACGATGGTGATTTCCGTTTCGGGATCGGGGCGGAATCCCTGAAAACGCTGGGTGTAATCGGCCACAGCCTGGCGCAATTCCCCCAGGCCGAACGGATAGCAATACTGATTGTAAGCGTCCTTTGGGTTCTGGAGGGTTTGCAGTACGTCTTTCAATTTCATATTCAACAGGCGGTCGGTATCTCCTCCCGTTTGCGCCAGGATGTCTCTGAGGGTGGTTCCTTCCAGCCGGGCGATACCGTCATCCGTTCCCCCCAGCGATGCGGCAATCGCTCCCCAGACCATCTCGTAAATGGCGGATTCGTCAGTAAATCCCTGTGAGAGGTTAACGGCCTGGTGTTCGTTGGCCAGTCGGGTCATCAAACGAATCGTGGATTCTTTAACCATAATCTCCTCCATTGATTCTCTCGCTAAGGCGCAGAGAACGCAGAGTTTAAATGCTATTTTGTCCCTAAGGCGCAAAGGGCACCAGGAAATCTAAATCCTGGTTCTTTCTGTAAGTCGTGTAGAACGTCGTTCATTGATAACCTGCTTCCTTACCAAATTGAGCATATCTGGGCTTTCTATAACCTGGTTCTTCGAGTCCGTTCACAATACGTATGATGCCGTCCTTCATGAGTGCCTCTCCGAAATTGAGGACATAGCCGAGTTTGGTACTTGTGAGCTTAAGATATGTAAGTAATTGCTTTTTATGTGCGTTGTGGAGGGTTTCCACGGATTTGATTTCCAGTATCACTTTATTATCAATAACGATATCCGCCCGAAATCCTTCATCAAATCTGATTCCTTGGTAATTAATGGGGATCGCCATTTGTCGTTCAGCTTTCAATCCCTGCTCTCTTAGTTTATGTAAAAGAACAATCTCGTAAACTGATTCTAACAATCCTGGTCCAAGGTCTTTGTGAATTGCCATACAACAATTGACAACGATACTTCCTATCTGGTTCTCGTTCATTATTCCTGCGATCTTTGCGCCTCTGCGAGATACGTCAGGTGGCTAGAATAGCTTCCACCGAAGCCAGGATCTGGCAATCGTCCATACCTTGCTGGCTGATTGCCC
>CAZDMY010000019.1:9787-12600 GCA_964506405.1 uncultured Dehalococcoidia bacterium
GCTTCCACCGAAGCCAGGATCTGGCAATCGTCCATACCTTGCTGGCTGATTGCCCCGGAAGGGCAGTGGGCAACGCACGTCCCGCAACCGCGGCAAAGGTTGGGATCGATTCTGGAAACAAATACCCCCGGCGTCTCCTCAACCAGAGACGCCGCTCCGAATTCGCAGATGGCGGCACAGGTGCCGCAGCCACGGCAAATACGTGGATCCGCTACGGCAAACGTTTGCACCGGACGGATTTCGCCTCGGCCCAGCAAAGCCGCTACTCTAGCGGCAACGGCTTCCCCGAGGGTCTGTAAAGAGGTCTTTTCTTTCGCTGCTTCTTCCACACAGGAGAGAAAAATCCCCGGAATACCGCTGTCGGTCAAATCCAGCGAATTCTTTGCGGCTCTCTCTCCGGCTATCTCCAGCAACCTCGGCAGGTCCGATTGGTTAGTTGCACCAGGATCGAATACGATCGCACCTCCGTACAAGCTCTGCGCATTTCGATCTCGTTCCACGGTGATACAGTAATCTCCGATCGAACCTTCAACAGCTTTCAACCTGCTGTTTGTCATGTGTATTATGCCGGATTGCTGGATTTGCTCGAGCGTCGAGTTATCCGGCTGGAATCCTTTTTGAGTAACCAGATATGTCTGAACGCCCGTTCTGACCAGCGAAATGGCTGACTGTACGTTGTTTATACTGCCGCCAATGACGATGGCGCTGTGCTTAATGGGTATGATTGGTTGTTCTCCAGGGGCACTGTTTTTCAGCCGGGCAATGGCACCGCTGATAAAGCGACAGGCTTTCTCCATTGCTTTTTCCGGTTCCCGGTGGTGAACCCAGGCGCAGTGCTCACGAATGTTGACAAATTCATAAAGTATACCGTCCGTCCGGCTGTGCCCGAGCAGTTTTTCTTTGCATTGAATTCGCCGATCCGCGCAACTGAAGCAGATTTGGTCCAGTCCACAACAGGCGCAGGCGGCCACTACCGCGTGGGTCAAGCCATGGACTCGGGCCAGTTGTCTGATTTCTTCGGCTCCTTCATCGTTGCAGGAATAGTCGATGGCATGTGCGAAGACGACGTCTTCATGCTTCGAAAAACGGACCAGCAAATCGGGGATATCCATGATACTGGCAATGGTTCCTCCACAGCGGCAGACGAAAACACCGAGCTTAGGCGAACTCGACGCAAAGGTTACCGGTTCTTCCCGGGCGACCGATTCTCTCAATTGGCGGTATTCTGCCAGTTTCTCAATTACATTTATTGCTGCGGCCGAGGCGTTGATGAGGCCTTGGGTGGTATTATCCCCGGAGATGGAATATACCGTATCCGGCATTGATATCCCTGGTTTATCGGCAACGATGACGGCGCTTGCTTCCAACTCACTTTTCGATGGTTTCTGTCTATGGTGTATGGCCTGTAATTCACAAATTCGGGTACACTCTAAACATTCGGCGCATCCGGCGCAGTTCAAACAGCGCTTCGCTTCGCGTAAGGCCATAAACGTGGTGTATCCGGTCTCAACTTCTTCAAAGCTTTTGATTCGTTTCTTAATCGGTAGTACAGGAATCCTGCGCCGCTTGCCGGGCGGTATTTTGATCTTTTCTATATCGACTTCCACTGGCAGTGGTGTCTGGGTGGTGCGTCCGGTGCGGAGGTCTTTGCCTCTCAGGAATCGATCGATTGAAACTGCAGCACGCCGGCCGTCCCCGACTGCCTCCACCATGGATCTCGGTCCATATACAGCGTCTCCGCCTGCGAAGATGCCCGGAATATTTGTCTCCAGGGTCAGGGGGTCAGCCGAGAGCGTTTTTCCATCGTTACCGATTCCCATCAGATTACTATTCAGCATATCCAGGTCGGGCAATTGGCCGATAGCGGGGATAACGGTATCCACTTCCATAATGAATTCCGATCCTTCAAGAGGTACCGGGCTTGCCCTCCCCGATTCGTCCAGTTTTCCCAGTTCCATCCGCTGACATTCAACCCCTGTAACTCTGCCGTCTTTGCCGATAATCCTCAGAGGAGCCACCAGATATTCCATCTTCACGCCTTCTTCGGTGGTCTCCAGTATCTCTGCCGCCGTGGCCATCATTTCGTTTGGTGTCCTCCGATACAGGATGGTTACGGATTTACAGCCCAGGCGGATGGCGCTGCGAGCGCAGTCAATAGCGGTATAACCTCCCCCGATGATCGCCACATTGTCTCCGAGCTTCACCGGCTGCTTGAGATTGATCCTGCGTAACATCTCGATGGCATTGACAACGCCATCGAGAGACTCGCCTTCGATGCCGAGTTCGGTGTTCTTATGAGCTCCGATGGCGACAAAAAACACCTCATAACCACGTGATTTGAGATCGTCGAGCGTCAGGTCTTTCCCGATCGTGGTGTTGGTTTTGATCTCTACACCCATCTTGGCGATGGAGTTTATTTCAGATTCCCTGATCTCGCGTGGCAGACGGAAGCGGGGCATGCCGACCGCGATCATCCCGCCGGGAACCGGCAGGGCCTCAAATATGGTTGAACGGTACCCTAGCTTGGCTAGATCTCGAGCACAAGTCAGGCCGGCGGGGCCGGCACCAATGATGGCCACGCGCTTGGGTCCTTCGAAAGTGACCTCTTCGTAATATCCCAGGCCGATTTCCGCAGCTTCTGCATCGGCCAGGAACCGTTTAAGAGAGGCGATAGCGACCGGTTGGTCGATCTTTCCCCTGGTACAGGCGCTTTCACAAGGATGGGTGCATACCCTTCCCAGGATATGTGGGAACGGGTAGCCGGATCTTACCATAGCCAGAGCTTCACGGAATTTGCCTTTAGAGATCAGGGC
>CAZDMY010000019.1:12610-14731 GCA_964506405.1 uncultured Dehalococcoidia bacterium
CGTGCGCATTGATCCCGGCCGGGCAGGCCGCGGTGCACGGAGCGATTCCGTGTTTACTAATGAGGCAGGTCGAGGGGGTCGATTTCAACCCGGATGAAGGAAAATGAATTGCTTTGCTGGTTTCTCCGGAATCCATGTCGGTCAGGGTGACCGGACAGTTTTCGACGCATTTCCCGCATGAAGTGCAGATGTTCGGATCGACATATCTTGGCGATTGCGATATCTTCAGCCGGTATATGCCTTCCTCGTGTTCAATTGCAGTTAGGTCCGCTGAAGTGAGAATGCGGATATTCGGGTGGCTGGCTGCTTTTAGCAGGATTGGGCGTAGCAACAGGGCATTTTCGGAATCCTCAGGGAGTGACGGTGATTTCTCCAGAATGGTCACTTTAATACCGGCGTCGGCTATATCCAGGGCGGCCCGGACGCCTGCCGAATTGCCGCCGATAACTACGGCATGTCCTGTCACGGCTACTTGGCTCCCGATTTAACCTGATCGAGTCCGACTTGATAGCCGCGTTCGAATGCGGTGGTATTCAATTCTTCCGTACCCCTGGGTACCGAATCAAGGACTGAATTCCTCATGGCTTCAACGCTGGTGAGGCTGGTAACGGCGGCAAGAAAGCCCAGCATAACGATATTGGCGACTGCGCTTCGGCCAAGCTCCTGAGCGATGCGTGTTGCCGGCACTGAAAGGATACGCTTCTTTTGTGCTTCATCTGGTTTAACCAGGTCTTCATCAATGATAACCTGTACCTGGGGCCCGGCAGTTGCAGCATATTTGGTGTAGGCTTCCTGAGACATTGCCACGACAACGGATGGCTCATTAACATATGGATAAGTCCCGGATTCTTCGGTGATGACCACCTGGGCGCTGCAAGAACCGCCCCGGGCTTCCGGCCCGTAGGCCTGCGTGAGAGTGGCGTTTCTACCGTCGAAAATGGATGCTGCCTTCCCCAGGATGAGGCCGGCCAGAATAATTCCCTGCCCGCCGAATCCGCTTAAGCGTACTTCAGTTCGGTCCATTAGTTACTCCCGAAACGCATTCCCCGTGCAACAAAATCAGCTATTGGTGACGGCTCGCATCAGGATCGCTTCCCGATCCCGTATCTGGGCTTCGATCAGTGCCAGCCGTTCCCTGGCATCATGATAACCGGCATTCTCCTTCAAATCGCCTTCTTCTCGGGCCGCTGCCACTTCCTGGATCACCTTCTCCTTCTTTTGAAGCAGGGTGGCCATTTCGGTTTCAATCTGTTGCCTTCCCGAAGAAGAGAGCAGGATGGGTTCCGCTTTTGGAGCAGGGGCGGTCTTTTCAATCCTGGTTTCTTTTTTCTTGATCAAACCTACAGCCGGGTTGGCCGATACCCATCCGTTCGCTTTGGCAAACTCGAAGAAGGCTTCCAGCGCCTCGGCTCGTTTTCTTCGATCGGCTGCCTTCTTGATGCCTTTCATAAACCCTTTCACTTCGTTGGCAGCCAGGAAAACAGGGCAATTGGAACCACATTTTCTGGAGAAAAAATTCAGTTCCAGCTTCATTTCGGCACTCGATTTGGGGCTGGCCATGAACGCTTCTATCGCTTTGTTCAAATCAATACTTCCGTTTGCCATTTGCACTCCATTATTTGATTTGATGCATGCCATCGATTGGTAGTATTAATCGATGGCACGAAAAAGGTATTCTCAGGCGGTTGCCCCCGCTTTTTTGGGCTTCGGTTCGGAACTGAATTTGGCCCCGATAATCTCGGCCTGATAATCAGTGAAGGTTGGCCGGTCGATATCGACGAACTTTCCTACGGTAATGGGCCCGTTGAGCTCGATTGCCACCTGCCGTGGATCGATTCCATGCCGGATAACACTGTTGTTTCGATAGTAATCCATCTGGGCCATTCCAGTCGGCTGACGGTTTTTGCGGCCGTATTGTGTGGGGCATGGTGCAATGATCTCAACAAAGGTGAACCCCGGTCTGAGCAGGGCTTCCACGAACGTGTTCTCCATGCGCCGGACATGCATGGCCGTCCAGCGGGCGACATACGGCGCTCCCGCCGCGGCAACGAGATAAGGAAGGTTGAACGGAATCTCAGCGCACCCGTAAGGAGAGGTGGATGTCCGAACAGTAAAAAGTGT
>CAZDMY010000020.1:0-14674 GCA_964506405.1 uncultured Dehalococcoidia bacterium
GGGTTACGGCCCCGGCCCTCCGCGTATATTCGCTTTGATCGAAAGGGGTTCGCCGTGGGATACTGCTTCTCAGCAGATCTACCCCGGAGGATCGTGGGGGAATGGCGCCGCCATGCGGATTGCTCCTGTGGGTTTGGCTTATCATAGTGATTTCAAAAGCCTGAAAGAAATCGTTTTCGATTCCGCTCGGATAACACATGCCCACATCCTGGGGAAAGAAGGGGCGGCTTTACAGGCACTGGCCGTCGCCCTGGCCGTCCGTACGGATAACACAACCCGATTGGATATTGATGGTTTTCTCAATCGGTTGCATAGCTTCACAGGTGAAGCTGTTTACAAGCAAAAACTCCTGGCAATGCCTGAACTGCTTAATCACCTCGAAAAACAACAGGTAGTGCAACAGCTCGGCAACGGGATTGAGGCTTTCACAGCGGTCCCGGCTGCTATTTTCAGCTTCCTGGCTTATCCCGATTCATTCGAAAAAGCTGTAATTTTCGCCATCAGTCTCGGGGGCGATACGGACACTATCGGCGCTATGACCGGCGCTATTTCGGGCGCTTACCTTGGCATACAGGCAATCCCCACTAAATGGCTTACCAAACTGGAAAATAGAATATATATCGAGGCCCTCGCCTCTGAGCTGTTCAATCTAACATCCGAGGGGCGGATTTGAAAATCTGCGGAAGAAGTAAAGGATGGTAATCGAACGGTATTTCCCCGGCTGGGATGCGCCCCTTACCCGTAAGGTTACCGATTACCTTCTTCCATCGGGTACAAGGGAAACTCAAAAACCGCTGGATCTCGCTGGTAACCTGATCGTTGTACCCACCCGGCAGGCAGGCCGTAAACTGGGGGAAAAGCTTGCGCTTTGTGCCGTCGAACAAGACTCAGCTCTCCTTTCTCCCCGGATCGTGACCCCTTCCTATTTTCTCCATCAGGAAAATGGTCCGCTTGCAACAGCCACCCTCTCAGAAGTAAAGGCAATCTGGGCAGAGGTACTAGTGCAGGCCGATTTGAATCGCTATCCGGCCCTCTTTCCGGGTCGTCTGCCGGACCAGGATTATTCCTGGGCACTCAGTTTCGGCGAGTCGCTGCAGAATCTGCGAAATCAGTTGGCCGACGCGGAACTGACTATCGGTAACGTTGCCATCGATTTCGACAGCATATTGGAGGAAACGGAACGATGGCAGGATTTGGCCCGGCTGGAGACGTCCTACCTTGATACGCTCTCTCAATCAGGGCTCGAAGACCCAGTCAACCACATGATCTGGTGCGCACAGAATCCCGCGGTCGCACCATCAATCAAACGCATCATCGTTGCGGCCATTGCCGATCCGACGCCCTTGTTCATTCGCGCCCTGGATGGGCTAAGCCGGCGACTGCCGGTCACCATCCTGATCCATGCGCCCGATCCTCTCTCCCATTGGTTCGATGGCTACGGACGTCCGCTTGCAGACAAATGGCTCACCACACAAATAGATATTCCTGAACCTGAGCGTAATATATTTCTCTCTAGCTCCCCTTCATCTCAAAGCCGGCAGGTACTGCAGATAATCGCAAACCAGCATGAATTCGGCCCTGCCGACATCGCTATCGGAGCCCCCGATGAAGCGGTCATCCCCTCCCTGTCAGCGGAACTGGGAGAAAACCGGATCTCAACCTATGATCCGTCCGGCAAGTATATCACCGCGCATCCGATTGTCCAGTTGATCGACATCTACAGCAGACTCATGAACGAGAGAGGGTACTCTGCCTTCTCAACATTACTCCGGCATGCAGACATGCTCGCTTTTTTCCAATTACACTATCAGGTCTCTGCTCTGGACCTGCTAACGGAACTGGATACTTACCAGAACGAACATCTACCGACCTCGGTTGACAGCATTATTGATCGGCTCCAGCGGAATGAATCAACACTCAACGATTACCCTCATCTGGCAAAGGTAGTGGATTTTATCGCAGAAAACCTTGAAAAAAATCCCACGAGCCCACCGCTTTCAAATCTACGTGCATTTCTGCAGACCGTTTATCAGCATCGTATACTCAACTCCGCTGATGAAGCAGACAGCGAATTTGCCGCCATAGCAGAACTTGTAGACAGCGCCCTGCGAGAACTCGAAAGTGACTGTATCAACAGCCTGTCTTCTGCGAATATTCATTGTTTCAACCTGCTTCTGCGGCGGCTGGCCTCGGAGAAGTTCTACTCTGAACGCGGTGAAGCGCTGATTGACCTGGAAGGATGGCTTGAGTTGCCCTGGGAAGACGCTCCGCTGCTGATTATTACCGGAATGAATGAGGGTTCGGTGCCGGATACTCATTTAAGCGACGTTTTCTTACCTGATTCACTGCGCAAACAACTGAATCTACCTCACGATGAAACACGCCTGGCTGCCGATATCTTCCGCCTTACCAGTATGATCGAATCGCGCAAACGGGAAGGCCGTGTCTGTTTTATCGCCGGAAAGACCAGCGCCTCAGGAGATCGGCTGAAACCTTCCGGCCTGCTGTTCAAATGTCCGGACGATCTGTTGATGGATCGCATTGCATTACTCTTCGGCGAGCCCGCCCGGCAATCCGGTAATCACCCGGCAACGATCAGCTTTCCACTTGAGGCAACGCCACCTTCTGATTGTGAAATCGGATCGGATTACATTTCAGTGACCGCATTCAGGGATTTCCTTACCTGCCCTTTCCGGTTCTACCTGAAGCATATACTTGAAATGAAGGCGCTCGACGACCGAAAACGAGAACTGGATGTGATGGATTTCGGATCGTTGATCCATGCCGCACTTCACGCCTTCGCGCAGAATCAAGGGTTGCGCCAATGCGAGAACGAGCGCGAACTGGCCCAATTCCTGCAGAACCGGGCAGAGCAATGGATTTCCGAGCGTTTCGGGGACGATCCTCCGTTGCAGGTTACGATTCAGCTTGATGCAGCCCGTGAGCGTCTGGCCGCAGCCGCGCATGTGCAGGTGCAACTCGCTCAAGACGGATGGGAAATTTTCCAATCGGAGATGCCTATCCGTGGCCAGTTGAACGGCATGAAGGTTTCCGGCCGGATCGACCGTCTGGACCGGCACCAGCAAACCGGCCAAATCCGGATTTACGATTATAAAAGCTCCGAAACAGCCGGACTTCCCGAGAAAATCCATCTCGGCAGCCCCGGCAATGATCCTCCCGAATGGGCTATTGCACTCATTAATGGCAAGCGTAAGCGATGGACCGATCTGCAGTTGCCTCTCTATTGGTTATTACTGCCTGTGGAGCTCGCTTCGGCACCTTCCGTTGAGATCGGATATTTTAACCTGCCTAAAGCCATAAGCGATACCGGGATACATATTTGGGACTCCTTCTCGCCGGATCTGCTTTCCTCGGCTGAAAAATGTGCCGGAGGCGTTATCGATTCTATCCGAAACCGGCATTTCTGGCCACCCAACCCGAAAGTCCCGTTCGATGATTTCGCACACCTGTTCCCGGCAGATATTGCGGATTGTATCAAAATGCAGTCCTTCGCGGATTTTACCGGGGGTGAATGATGGATAGGATCGGACATCAGGCAATATCAGCATCAGCCGGATCGGGAAAGACGTTTCAACTGGCCCACCGCTATATCCGTCTCATGGCAGGCGGTGTAAAGCCCGAACGCATCATTGCGCTGACATTCTCACGTAAGGCGGCCGGTGAGATTTTCGATTCCATCATGAAAACCCTGCGCCAGGCAGCCTCTTCCGAGCAAGGTGCGGCAAATACCGCCCGGCGAATCGGCAATCCCAAACTGGGCCGATCTGATTTCCTGTTTCTACTTCGTAACATACTGGACCACCTCCATCGCCTGCACATCGGCACACTCGACAGCTTCACAGTGAGCATACTGCGGGCCTTCCCATTCGAACTGGGCATTCCCTCCGGCTTCCGGCTCATGGAGAACGAAGATGCCATGGCACAAACGGTGCGCCAAGATATCCTAAGTGAAATATTCAACAACCATTATGTAAACCGGACCTCTCGAAATGAGTTCTACGAAGCATTCAAACAGGCTACCTACGGGAAACAGCAGAAGGGCCTGATGCAGAATCTGGATAACTTTATCGCCGAATACCGTAAATACTTCCAGGTGCTTCCGGAGGAGAGAGGATGGGGAGATGTAGACCGGATATGGCCCCAGGGCACGCCCTGGCTGGCACAGACCGGTAATACCAAAGCCATCACAGAAGAACTGGGCCAGTTACTCGAACAGGATAATCTTCCTGAAAGGATAGTAAGCCGCTGGCAGGACTTTCTTTCATCGGCGCGCAACTTCTCCGTCCACTCATCCTGGGACCATAGTATCAACTACATGGTTGAGAAACTCCTGAGCGACCCTGATGGTCTTCGCAAGGGAAATGCCGTCCTGCCAGTCGAAAGGACCAGACACCAGTTATCTGAACAGGAGAGCTACCTCTCGCTGCAGTTGCTGACCCATATCCTCAAGTGCGAAATTATCAGCGCGCTCGAGAGGACCCGAGGCATATACCGGGTCCTCGCCCAGTACGAACGATTCTATGAGGGTACCGTGCGCAAACAGGGGAAGCTCACCTTCGATGACGTTCACTATCTCTTGGCAGCAGCCGAACCGGGCAGCGAACCACAGCCCCTCAGCCGTCTTGCAGGGTCAGAATCCCGGCTGTATATCGATTACCGGATGGATGCAAAGCTCGACCACTGGCTCCTCGATGAGTTCCAGGATACCAGCGACTTACAGTGGGAAGTAATTGAAAACCTGGCCGATGAGATTATCCAGGATCGTTCCGGAGAGCGAAGTTTCTTCTACGTGGGGGACGTTAAACAGGCCATCTATGGCTGGCGGGGGGGGAACGCGCAACTTTTCGGCAAAGTACTCAACCGGTATCCGAACCTGATTGAACAAACGACCTTGAGCACCTCTTTCCGATCGTGTCAGCCTGTCATCGACACCGTAAACCAGGTGTTCGGCCGGCTCCCTGCCAGTCTACCTGCCAGCGTAGTACGCAGATGGGAAGCCGTATGGGAGGAACACCAGTGCCAGGCGGATTTCGTCCCTGGTGAAGGATACACAGCGTTGCTGGAGCCGGTGTACAGTGGCGGAGACAAGCCCCGGGACGCAGACCTGCACCATCTGCTAGGCCGGTTAATTGCCGAAATCGATCCCTTAAGCCGAGGGCTCTCGACCGCCATCCTGGTGCGAAGCAACGAGAGTGGAAGGAGGATCGTCGACTTCCTTCGAAACGAGTGTCCGCTACTGCCGGTCATCCATGAAGGAAAGGCTTCCATCAAGGATAATCCGGTGGTGGTGTTGATGCTGTCACTGATAAAGTTTGCCGCTCATCCCGGTGATACCCTCGCCTGGCGTCACCTCCAGATGAGCCCGCTGAACACATATTTTGAAATTCAGGGGCTCAGCCGCCGGGATTTGCCCTTGCAACTGATCGATGAAATTCAGGCCGCAAATGGATTTGCGGATTTCATTCGCCACTGGGGAAACGTCCTTCATAGCAGATACCCGCTCGATGATTTCGGTAAAAAGCGCTTGAGAGAGTTGATCGATGCGGCCAACGAATTTGCCGCCTTCAACGAGCCCGATTGCAGCCTGTTTTTGCATTTTATCGATAACTATCAGATTCACGATTCCGCCTCCGACGAGGCCATACGGGTGATGACCATTCACCAATCCAAGGGTCTCGGTTTCGATATCGTAATCCTGCCCGACCTGCAGGGCGATAACATCACGCGAGCCAAAAACAGCGATTTCATCCTGGCCCGCAATCCGGTCAGCGCTGATCCCGAGTGGGCTCTTCATATGCCACGCAAAATTATCGCGGAAGCCGACCCCACCCTGGCGGTGCAACTGGAACGCAACGACGAATCCGCCTGTTTTGACAACCTATGCCTGCTGTATGTTGCCCTCACCCGGGCAAAGCAGGGGCTTTACATGGTTACTTCTTACCCTGGAAAGGATTCAGCAGCTACAACATCAGCCGCATTCTTAAAAACTCAACTTTGCGGCGAACCGAAGCCGGTTGAAGGAACCGCGATTCCCGTTAGCGGTGAACTTTTCACCTGCCTCTTTGAAACCGGGCGGCGCGACTGGTATTTGCCGATGGTAACACAAGAGCAAACACCGGTGATCAGCGAATCACTTGTTCTGGATGAATTTATGAAGACCCCTTCGCATCGCCCCCGGCTTATTCGCATCCAGCCTTCGCAGCAGGCAACTTACAACCAGCCGGCAGGTTTACTCTTTGAGGAAAACTATCACTCCGGTCGCGAATTCGGAACGGTCGTTCACGAGCTCTTCTATGAAGTCCGCTGGATCGATGATCAGGAAGTTGATGATATCATCAGGCAGTGGCAGGAAAAAACCACAAGCCAGCCAGAACTCTGGCCATCGGTTATCGATCATTTCCGCCGTACGCTTTCTCACCCCGATGTGAAGCTTGCGCTGCGACGCCCGGCGGGGAACATCGAGCTTTGGCGGGAGCGGCGTTTCGAGGTGGTGCTCGATCGGCGCTGGGTCAGCGGCATCTTCGACCGTGTGGTTATATACAGGGATTACGAAGGGAAAACCCAGAGGGCAGTGATTCTTGATTTTAAGAGTGACGAACTGGATTCCGCTGATGACTTCGAAAGGGCCTCATCAGGCTACCGGCCACAACTTGCGCTTTATAGGCAGGCCCTGTCTCAAATCCTTTCGCTGGACCCATCACAAATTACTACCCAACTGCTTTTCACCCGACCGGGAAAACTGGTGGAAACCAAATGAGATCGACTTGCCATGCGGGCAGGTTTCATATTATGATATTAAAGCTAAAAAGAACATCCCTGATACATAGTGAATGAATAGTCATTCAGGTATATTAAGGAGCGAAGGGAATGAAAAGAGATCTAATGGATATACTGGCCTGCCCCATGTGCAAAGGGGATCTGCAATTAACCGTTCAGGAAGAGGACGAGAAAGAGATTCTGACAGGCACGCTGTACTGCGCCAAGTGTGATTTCAACTACCCCATCAAGGACGCCATCCCTAACCTGCTTCCACCGGAACTGCAGGAACAATCAAAGCAGTAGAAAGGCGAGATTCTTTAGTCGAAAGTCGTCAGTCTGTAGTCGTCAGTCTTTAGTCGTTAGTTCCGCGTACCGAGTGCCGAGTCGAAAGGAAATAACCAAGAGACAAGATACAATAACCAGGTTTTTCGTCGATAGTCGTGAGTCGAGTTTGTTGGCTGGTTACTGGTTCGAAGCTGGAAATGGGGAACAGGGAGAGAAGGAGAGGTGGGGGGAAGGGATGAACTGACAACTTAGAACTGACAACTGAAGACTAATGACTCTCGACTTATGACTGACGAATCGCGACTCTTGACTGATTATACCTCACGGCAAATACTCCGCCCAGGAGTCCGGGGACTCCCATACTTCAACACTGTAAATCGTGACAATTTCTTTATCGATATTCGGAGTAAGCTCACGGCAAATCGTGGCGGCGATATTTTCCGAAGATGGATTGACCTCGTCAAACGGCGGTATTTCGTTCAAGCAGATATGATCGTATTTATCCAGGATCACCTTTAAGTGCTTCTTCAACTTGGTGAAATCGAAAGCCATACCCGCCTCGTCCAGCGTCTGCGCCTCAAGCGTAACCACCACCTCAAAGCGATGCCCATGCATGTTCTCACATTTGCCCCGGTAATTCCGCAGATAATGGGCAGCATCAAAGTGCTTCCTAACCGAAACGCGATACATCCAGCCACCCCCTTACTTGTTTGTTGTTATCAAGTCCCGAAATCAATTCATTAATGGATTTTCCATTTACCGGATGAATAAAGTCCGGTGCAATTTGAGCCATTGGAACCAGCACAAAACCACGTTCCGTAATCCGTGGATGCGGTATGACCAGTTCCTCAGTTTTCATAATTCTGTTCCCATAGAACAGGATGTCAATATCGATTATGCGGGGCGCATTGAGAAAGGCCTCCTGCCTGCCCATCTCTTTTTCAATCTGCTTAATAAACGCCAGCAGCGCTTCAGGATCGAGCTCTGTTTTCCCGCAGCAAACAAGATTTAAAAACCAGTCCTGTGCCTCATATCCGACCGGCTCCGTTTCATAGATCGAGGATACGGTTTCGATTGCGATCCGCCCGGCCAGGGCCTCCAGTGCCTGCTCCAGGTTGCCCGATCGATCGCCTACGTTGCTGCCCATCCCCAGATACACACGTTCCATTGTACCCAATTGTATCACCGCTACCGTTAAGCTGCCAATACTTGCCAGCCCCGGCATGCTCGGTTAGAATGGTTATCGGTTGACTTTGAAAGTTTTCAGTTTATAGTTATCAGTTTGCGGTTGGAATTTTGGAGCTTCTGATTTCTGATTCCCAACTCCTGTATTCATAAGAACATGTTCGAATCTCTTTCCGATAAACTCAACACCGTTTTCAGCAAGCTCACCGGCAAGGGGAAACTCTCCGAGAAGGATGTTGATGCCGCGCTCCGGGAAGTGCGTGTGGCACTCCTGGAGGCCGATGTAAATTTCAAAGTAGCCAAGAACTTCATTGCCCGGATCCGAGACCGGGCCGTCGGCAAGGAAGTCCTGGAGAGCCTGACCCCCGGTCAGCAGGTGATCAAGATTGTCAATGAAGAATTGATCGCCATGCTGGGCCATGATCAGAAAAAACTGATACGAGCCGATTCTCCACCTACTGTGATACTGCTCGTCGGGCTCCAGGGTGCCGGCAAGACCACCACGTGTTCCAAGCTGGCCCTGCACTTGCGCCGAGCTGGCCAAAAACCCCTGATGGTAGCCGCAGACCCTTACCGGCCGGCAGCTATCGATCAGCTCACCACGCTGGGAAAACAACTGGATATTGCCGTCTACAGCGACGTCAAAAACAAGAAAGTGGACGATCTCTGTAAGCAGGCCCTCAAAAGGGCTAAAGAGATCGATGCCACCTCGGTCCTGCTCGATACCGCCGGTCGCCTGCATATCGATTCGGAATTGATGGATGAACTGGAGCGGGTGAAAAAAGCGCTCTCCCCAACAGAAATCCTGCTCGTTGCCGACGCCATGACCGGGCAGGAAGCGGTGAAAATTGCCCAGGAATTCGATTCAAAAGTCGGCCTGACCGGGGTCATTCTGACCAAAATGGACGGCGACGCCCGGGGCGGGGCCGCCCTCTCCCTCACCCAGGTCACCGGCGTGCCCATCAAGTTCGTGGGTACAGGGGAGAAAGCGGATGCCTTAGAGCCATTCTATCCGGATCGCATGGCCTCCCGCATCCTGGGCATGGGGGATATGCTTACTCTCATCGAAAAAGCACAGGAAAATTTCGATGCAAAGAAAGCCCTGGAACTGGAAAAGAAGGTTCGTAAGGCCAAGTTCAACCTGGAGGATTTCCTGGATCAACTCCAGCAGATTAAAAAGATGGGCTCGATTTCTCAGATAATGGATATGATCCCCGGTATGTCCAAGATGACAAAACAATTACCGACGGATGCGGCCCTGGATGATAACCAGCTGAAAAAGGTGGAGGCGATCGTACTTTCCATGACCCCCCTTGAACGCCAGAATCCGGAGGTCATCGACGGCAGCCGCAGACGCCGTATTGCCAGGGGCAGCGGCACTACACCGCAAGACGTGAACCAGCTTTTGAATCAATTCAAGCAAATGCAGAAGATGATGAAACAGATGAGTTCCGGCAAGATGCGCGGACTCAAGATTCCCGGATTCTAATGGCTCATTGTTTCCGGCTTACTCCTGATGAATAGTTGACCCGGCAACTAATTTAGGTTATACTAGTTGCCAAGGAAACTAATTATGTCGGGTGAACCGGAAAAAGCCTCTACTATTGTACGGGGTCTTCTCAGACTCGGAAGTGAGCTTCATCGGCTGGGAGATAAGATCACCTGGGAATACGGCCTTAACCAGCAGCAGTTTGTAGTATTGAGTGAGATCGTCCAGCGGGGACCGATCAATCAGAAACAACTGGTTGGCGGGCTGGTGATAGAAAAATCGAACCTTTCTAAAATCGTTAAGAAGCTGGCAACGCTCGGCCTGATCAAGATATCTTCATCCCCGGAGGATGGCAGGGCCACGCTGCTGAGTGTCACTGGAAAGGGAAAAACAATTTGGGAAGCATGCATGAAGGATTTCGATGAATGGCAAATTCGCTGGGCCAGTCCGCTATCCGACCAGGAAATGGCACAGACCATCAAAGTACTCGAACGTCTAAAGAGGCTGTCACTGTAAAAGACCGGTCCTGTCTTGATTAATAGAATTTTAGGAGGAAAACAATGGTAGACAAATATGATCTGGTAGTAATCGGTTCAGGAATGGGAGGGCTGAGTTCCGCCGCCCTGGCGGTTAAAAAAGGGTACAAGACCCTGGTGCTTGAAAACCTGGGGCAGGTGGGAGGCAGGTATTCCACTTTCGAGGTTGAAGGATGCAAGTGCCTCACCGGCGCTTGTGTCATCCATTATTCCGGCTGGGTACCGAAGGTTTTCAAGGAAGTGGGCCTGCAGATGGAATTGCGCGATGCCCAGGAAGTATACTATAACGTCGAGGGAGAGGAATTCCCGGTTCCGCTGGAAAACCGAGTAGCAGCCCTGTTCGATATATGCAATCGTGTTGGCGCATCTTCCGGAAAAGCCCGCAATATCGGTGCCGGCATGGTAAAGGAAGTCAGCTCTAAAAAGCTTTCCGGTATGTTTGGTAAAGCCGTCATGGACCCGAAGCAGTCGGGCGGGCTCACCGTGAGAGAATGGTTAATGCAGTATACCGATGATCCGGTTGCACATTCGCTCTTCGATTCACTAGCCGTCGGGTGGGTAGTGGCCCACTCTTATGAGATCCCCGCTTCCGAATACTTCCAGTTCATGGCTACCATGAAGGGGATGAACGATATCGGGCTTTCCCCGCAGGGAAACCGCCACAATATGGAAATGCTGGCGGGTTTTGTTAAGAACGGCAAGAGCGATGTCTGGCTGGGCAGCCCGGCAACCAGGATCAACATCAAGGATAAGAAGGTGGTCAGTGTCGTCTGCAAGAAAGAAGGCGGCGAAGAGGTCGAAATCGAATGTAACGCAGTTATCAGTAACTGCGGCCCGACTCTGACTTCCGAGCTGGCCGATCAGGTGGACTACACCGAGGATTATCTGCGGGATATGCGGGTAAAGCTGCGCCCGATCCCCACGGTGATGATGCATGTAGCCAGCAACGAGAAACTGGCCATGGCCGGCGGCGAACACGGCATGGAACTGGTATCCGGCATGCGCCGCATTATGTGTGCGGTTCCGCTCACCAACACCTGCCCGGAACTGGCTCCGAAGGATACCTTCCTGTACCATTTCGTCGGCATGCCGAAATCCACTCTTATTGCAATGGACCCGGAGGAAGAGATTCGCCAGTGTATGGCCGATCTGCGCGAGCTCTACCCTCGGTTTGACAACGTAGCTAAGGTAATCAGCATTGAAGCGCGCAATGTGAATGATAACCTGAATTATGGCCGGAGCTGGCAGGCGGCCCCTTATCAGATGCCGCGTGAAACACCCATCAAGAACCTCTGGTGCGTCGGCGACGGAAACCAGTCACGAGGCTATGTCGGCACTTCCGGCTGCGCTGAAGGTGCTTTCAAGGTGGTGGATTCTCTGAAAAAGACGGTCAAACCAGGCTAATAAACAATTATCAAATGACCAGGATCGAATGATTAATAAGGGCAATAGAATAAGGAGTTAGAAGTCGGGTATTGAGAAATGGGGAACGTGAGAACAAACCGCCCGCAAAGGGCGGGCAATTCATGAATTTCCCCTTCATTCGATTGCCGATTGCCGATAGCCGACAGCCGACAGCCGATAGCTAACCATAAACTGATAACCGGCTAAAAATCATGTCAAAAGTCGTAGCGATCGTTGGAATGAACGGCTCCGGAAAATCGGAAGTCACCCGGGTTTTCGAACAAAAAGGGTATCGGCGCATACGGTTCGGTGATATTACCGATAAGGAAGTTGCCAAACGCGGGCTTTCCCTCAACGAAGAAAACGAACGGAAAGTCCGCGAACAACTCAGGGAAGAATTCGGCATGGCGGCATACGCCATAATGAATCTGCCCGAAATCGACAGCGCGATCGTGAAATCAAACGTGGTTGTTGACGGCTTGTATTCCTGGGAAGAGTACAAATTACTAAAGGCAAATTACGGCGAAGATATGGTGGTGATCGCCGTCTACTCATCGCCGCAAACCCGGCAGCAGCGCCTGCCGCGCCGGGAAATCCGGCCACTGAGTTCAGCGGACTGCTCAGCCCGGGATTACAATGAGATCGAGCATTTGCAGAAAGGCGGACCGATCGCCATTGCGGACTATACATTAATTAACGAATCGTCCCTGGAGGCACTGCAGGCGGAAACCGAAAAGGTTATCGCTCAACTCGGATAAGCGCTTATGATACAGCGTCCCGGTATTGATGAATATTTCCTGAAGATCGCTTCAGTGGTGGCGGAACGGTCAACCTGCCTGCGCCATCACATCGGCGCTGTGGCAGTGCGGGATAAACATATCCTGGCTACCGGATATAACGGCGCTGCTGCCGGCTTGAAGGATTGCCTTGAGCTGGGCTGCCTGCGAGACGCCAGTGAGATACCCTCTGGCACCCGGCACGAGATCTGCCGTTCCATTCACGCCGAGCAAAACGTAATTATCCAGGCATCCCTCCACGGCGTGAGCATCGAGGGAGCTACCATTTATTGCACCCATACTCCCTGCATCCTCTGCGCCAAGATGCTGGTCAACGCCCGTATTAGACGGTTTGTCAGCTTCCGCCGGTATGCCGACGATTCCTTCATTGAACTCTTCGAGCAAGCCGGTGTGGAGGTGGATATTCTGCCCATGCCGTCTATCGAAATCATCCACCTGGAATGAGCCTTCCTACTTTTTATATTTTCGTTTGGGACTGATACCCCTTGCCGGCCGCGACTATATCATCCTGAACTTGATTTGAAAATCCGCCTCAACTATTACCCCACTGTATTCACTCCACAGACGTGATTTGCAATCCGTTAATGTTCTGCTATAATAGCCGAAAAAGCACCAAAGTCAGATACGTTACGTTATTTCGCTCCAGTCCAAACACATAAAAGTGAAGGAGGGGTTACGATGGCACTTTTCGGTCCGCCCAACATCGCTGAGTTAGTCGAGAAGAACGATGTCAAGGGTTTGGTCAAAGCTTTGCACAACAAGGACTTAGTTATTCGAAAGGATGCTGCTGAAGCGCTTTTCAAGATCGGCGATCCGAGTTCCAATGAGGGTTTCATTGACGCACTTAAGGATGAAGACGCCGGCATTCGCAGGTTAGCCGCCCACGCGCTTGGCAACTTCGGGGATATGCAGGCAATATATCCACTCATCGATGCACTCTCTGATAGCGACGAGCAAACACGCCAGAACGCCGCCTGGGCATTGGGGAACGTAGGGAATGAAATCGCCGAGGAGCCTTTAAAGGAGCTTCTCCTTCGTAAAAAGGATGATGACTTGATGCAGATAGCAGCGGAATCCCTCAGTAAGCTGAAAGCGTACAGAGCACTGGTGAGCGTGCTGAGAAATTCCGTTTCCCGTGGTCATGTTATGGATGTATTGGCCCAGGGCGGCGACAGGGCGGTTGATCCCCTGGTTCAAGCACTTAAGGATACCAACGGTGAGATCCGCATGATCGCTGCACAGGTGCTTGGAAGGATAGGTTCGGAGCGTGCTCTTGAGCCACTTCGGGCAACACTTGAGATCGAGACCTTTCCCGCAGCCCGGGAGGAACTGGAGAAATCCCTTAAAGCCTTAGGCGGCTAGGATCGATATCTCCCGCCAACTTCTTCACAATCCTTTCATACCAGGTGGATGATCGTCACACCCCCGACGATCATTGCAATCGAGAGGAACCTGACAGCTAATTTTGCCTTGCTCATCCTTTTTTCCAGCAGCGATCCGTAGGCAATTTTTGTCAGGATCATAGCGAAGAAGAACACGAACACCGGCTGAGCACCTGCGATGGTCGATACCAGAGATACAGGCCCTCTTTCGATGGACCAGAAAAGCAGGACTATTGCCACGGGAGCCAGTGTTTCATTAACGATCAGTATCGACATGGTTGAGACACTGCGCCCAAGCTGATGAAGCTCAGGAAGAACACTCCGGCGGGCTGAAATTATTACGCACACACTACCCCAGATAACCGATCCGATGGCATACATGTTCCAGGAACTAATGCCTTCCAATGCATACTTGCTCGTCAGGTTCGCACCTGCCAGGCAGAGCGATGCCAGGACCGGCAATGCAGTATAGCGGTTGATTCTCAGTTCATAGACTCCCAGGTTTCTGCGTATGGAAATAAGCACTGCACCACCAACTGTAATGAGGATGGCAAACCACTCGAGCGCAGCCAGACTTTCATTCAGCAGGAAGAACGCCATAGCGGCCACAAATACCGGATGGGTGTTGACCACCGGAATCACCCGGGAAACTTCGGCTTTCTGCAGGGCATAGAGAAAGGAGGCAACTCCCAAAGAGCGGATAAATCCCGATCCAACGGCATATAGAATATGCGAAGTTTCGGCTTCATCGGGAATTGATACGACTGCCAGAATAATGCATCCGTAAACGAGGGCGATAATCCCCACCGGAAACAA
>CAZDMY010000021.1:0-14595 GCA_964506405.1 uncultured Dehalococcoidia bacterium
CCCATGTTGAAAGAAAAATACCAGGGAAACCCCGAAGCGCTGGCTATGCTTCAGGTGGAAGAAAAGGAAATCGATCTTTTTCGCCGATATTCTGATTACTACGGTTACGTGTTCTTTGTGATGCAATCAGATTGATTATCCCGACTCATCCTTCGACAAGCTCAGGATGAGCGGTCTAAGGGTTAGCCTGAAAATATACGGGCAGATTGACGCCCCCACGTGCCATCTTTATAGTATAAGGCAAGGTTGAGTTTCCCCTGCTAAAGACACTGAACATGGATATCGTTGCGATAGTCATTCTCGTGATTACCGGCGCGTTTGTTTTCCTGCGTTACCGAAACCGCAGGAAGGATCGGTCGGCTTCACTGATTGGCGACGATGCTGATAAATCATCGGGGTTGAATCGCACATCCCCGCTCCCCGTTCGCAAATCGACCGCCGGACAGAAGACCGTTATGGTTTCCCACGTGCATAAATCCTTCAATGGCTCCCATGCAGTGAACGACGTCTCGTTCGAGGTCTCCTCCGGAGAAATACTGGGGATGGTCGGTCCCAATGGGGCAGGCAAGACTACCGCCATTCGTTTGTTGATGGATATTATCCGGCCCGATTCGGGTCGGATAAACATCCTGGGGATCGATTCCATTGAGGATGCCCGTGACCGTGTGGGTTACCTGCCGGAGGAACGCGGACTTTACCGCAAGGTAATGGTCGCCGATACCCTTGAATATCTGGCTCGATTGAAAGGAATCGACCATCAGCACGCAAAGCAAGCAAGCCATTTGTGGCTGGAACGGATGGGAATGGCGTCTCACAGCGGAAAGAAGATCGAGCAGCTCAGTAAAGGAATGAGCCAGATTATCCAGCTTGCTGCTACTATTATCCACGATCCGGATATCATCATCCTGGATGAGCCCTTTTCCGGATTGGACCCGGTTAATCGGGGAATGCTTAAGGAAGTCATCCTGGAACTGAAAGGCTACGGTAAGACGATCATTCTGAGCACACACCAGATGAACGAGGTAGAGGCGATCTGTGACCGGGTACTGATGATTAATCATGGACAAGTGGTCCTGTATGGTGAACTTCACCAAATCCGGTCACGTTATCGAAACAACTCCATTTTCCTGGAGTATCAGGGTGAGCTAGGGAACCCGCCCGGCCTGATCGAAATCCGGGATTTCGGAACCCATGTTGAATTGTTCCTGGATGACCACACTACCCCACAGCAAGTGCTTAACTGGCTGGTCAAGCAAGGTGTATCGATCGATCGATTTGAACTTTCCACTCCTTCTTTAGACGAAATATTTGTAAAAGTGGCTCGAGGCGAAGCATGAAACGGGCATTAATCATCGCCAAACACGAATTTTCCCAGGTGGTCCGGCGCAAAGGATTTTACCTGATCACCCTCGGGTTGCCACTGATTGCCTTCCTGGGCCTTTTCATCAACAATCTGGTGCAGGATATCGACGACGAGCCCGACGTGGGAGATACTCAACGGATCGGGTATGTTGATAATGCCGGGCTGTTCGATAATTATACAAACCCCAACGGCGTTGAATTTGTCATATATACCGAACAGGAGGAGGCTCGGAAGGCACTCCTGAGTGAGGATATCCAGGAGTATTTCATCATACCGGAAGATTATCTTGAAACCGGCATAATCGAACGTTTCACCACTGAGCGGGAACTGGAGGTGCCGGCGACAACCTGGACCCGTATCCGCGATTTTTTGCTTAACAACTTGCTGGCCAGTGAGGTCAGCGAGCAGTTGCTCGAGCGGGCTCGGATACCGCTCGTTATGAATTCGTGGCATCTGGATGAAAGTGGTGAAGTCAGCGAGCCGCCAGATGAATTCGCTACCATTTTTGTTCCGTATGTTTTCGGATTGCTGTTTATTATCTCCATCTTCATGACCTCCGGATACCTTCTGCAGGGCGTAGCAGAGGAAAAGGAGAACCGGATCATGGAAATACTGCTTTCCTCGGTTTCAGTTGACCAGTTGCTCGGTGGAAAGATCGTTGGCCTGGCGGCGGCGGGATTGATCCAGATCGGCATCTGGCTGGTCAGCATACGCATTTTTATAGAAGTGGGATCCGTGGATATTTCCGTGCTGGAGGACGTCGATATTTCAGCAGGTACACTGATTCTGGCAGTGATCTATTTTCTGCTGGGATATGCACTTTTTGCGGTCATATATGCCGGGCTGGGTGCTATTTCTACTAATCCACGTGAAAGTCAGCAGACGGTAGGCATATTCGTTATGCCCGCCGTTGTTCCTTTAATTCTACTCGGGGTGATCGCGGAGCATCCTGAGGGCGGCGTTGCGCAAGCCTTAACATTCATCCCCATTACAGCACCAACCACGGTGGTCATGAGACTGGTGAACATCAATGTGCCGCCCTGGGAACTGGCTCTGAGTATCGTTATCCTGATGGTCATGATCGGTCTGGGGCTCTGGCTGGCGGCCAGGATTTTCCGCGCATATCTCTTAATGTATGGTAAGCGCCCATCATTGGGGGAAATCCTGAGAATGGTAAGGCGGGCCTGAAGAAAAGACCGGCTCCGATGAATTGAGATGCAGTCATCTGTATTGACGCACTTATCGGGATTGCGGTACTATCGGAATACAACCAGGAGGATCGTTAGTACCAGGGAACGGAGAATGAATAAGATGCGCGTGCTGTTGCTAATAGCGCTGGGAGTACTTGTTGGCACGTGGGGAATGTTGGCGATTTCCGGCCTTGCCCAGGCGGAGACAGCTCGGTATGTAAAGCCGAACGGAACCGGAGACGGAACCTCTTGGGCAACGGCATCCGGTACACTGCAGGAGATGATCGATACAGTCGCTGCCCATGGGGGTGGGGAGGTATGGGTAGCAGCGGGAACATACTCGCCCGGAAATGAACAAACCGATTCGTTTCATCTGATGAATAACGTGGCTGTTTACGGGGGCTTTCCTGCGTTCGGCAGCCCGTCGTTTGATCAGCGTGACTGGCAGGCCTGTCGAACAGTTTGCAGTGGCGAAATCGGTGACGGGGATATTGAGGCCGATAATTGCCTTCATGTTTTCTATCATCCCGGAAGCCTTAACCTGAATCGTTCCGCCGTGCTGAACGGATTTATCATCACGGGTGGATATGCTGACGGTAACGATCTTCACCGTATGGGCGGCGGAATGCATAACATGGATTGTTCGCCCTCTATCGTAAATTGTGTGTTCACCCAAAACTGCGCAGCAGGCGATTTGAGCCTTGGCGGGGCAATGATAAATATTTCGGATCAACGGTCCTGTAACCCGTTCATTAATAACTGCACTTTCCACCAGAACTATACGGCCGGAGATCATAGTGCCGGCGGGGCGATTACCAACATGGCACTGCAATTGAAGTGCGAACCGGTGTTTGCTAACTGTATCGTCTCTGAAAACCGCACAAATTACCGCGGGGGTGGAATGCATAACCATAGTATCAGCGGTATATGTGCCCCAATAATCACCAACTGTGTATTTTACGGTAACTCTTCCAACGAATGCGGTGGTGGTTTGTTTAACTATTGTCAGACGGTCATTCCCTGCCAGCCGGTACTAACCAACTGCGTTTTCTGGTCGAACAGCTCCGGTAGTTGTGGTGACCAAATATATACGCTATGCTTATCCGATGAACCTCAGGTGTCTTACTGTAATATACAGGGAGGCCACCAGGGAACGGGTAATATCGATCTGCCCCCGATGTTCGAGAACCCGGCTTGCGGGGATTTTCATTTGCTTCACACTTCCCCTTGCATCGATTCCGGCAATGATGCGGCAGTACTGGATACCGGGGTAACCGTGGATTTCGAAGGCGACGAGCGAATCATTAACCAAACAGTTGATATGGGAGTGGATGAATGGTCTTCATGGTATTATGATCGGAACGACGATCAAAGGATGAGCTACGCTGAGATGATCTCTGCCCTCGGAGATCATCTGGCTGGTGAGATACGCTATTCTCAAATGGTCGGTGTGCTGTTGTGGTATCTGCTCACCGGTTAATCACCATCCTGATGCGGAATACAATACACTATTTTTAGTAGTGAACGAGAAGGAGGTCCTGATGTATTGCCCTTCGTGTGGCAGTCAAATACCCGGGAATTCGGTTTTTTGCCCGAACTGCGGGGCGAGGTCAGTCGGGATGCCCGTTGGTGATGTATCGCCAAAATCCAGGCTCGTTACGACTTTACTTTGTGCGCTTCCGGCATTTATGTTCGGCATCGCCGGGATTCATCGTTTCTACCTCGAGAAGATCGGGACGGGCATCCTCATGCTAATTACGCTGGGCGGTTTGGGGATATGGACATTAATCGATCTTATTATGGTGATCGCCGGGTCGATGAAAGACAAGGACGGCAGGCCAATCCTGATCTGGTGAACTGACAGGCTTTTCTGGCAATACGTACTCGTATCGTGGTCCTGGAGGGAAGATACAATCATTTGGTACTGAAATAGAATGTCATTGTACTATTGTGATTATCGATGACACCACCACTTGATTTTACGTTTAATCCATGTTTTCTTCCGAGGACATTTCATGCTTGATTCCCGTCTGTTAAAACTATGGTTCCCTTATGTGTTCAAAATTCCCATGTTGTTCACCGGCTTCAGCATAGCGTTATGACATATGGAATCCAAACCCTGGATGCTTTCACTCGCCACTATTAATCGTTCCCCGTTTCTTCATAGCTTCTTTAACGTACAATATTTAAGTATGATGTCCCCTTAATTAAAGGTGCGATGGCCTCTTATGGCCCAAAAATTGCCGGGACTGGCAAACGACTCCTCCCTGCACAAGCCGGTGCGTCCTGCTACTGGGCGTATTGATCGATTGTCTTATCCGATATGTCCGCAGTAAGGCCTCGGAGTTTGAGAAGAGTCGGGTTCCGGTGCATAACGATCAGTTCATCCAGCTCGTCATCGGTGAATATGTCCGCGTACACCTGTTCGGTGATATCGATGGCCTCTTTGAATTGCTCCTTGTAATCCGTCTGGAGCTTTCTTAGATAGTCAGCACATTCCGGTTTTTCCTGTTCGGCTTTGGTAATGAAATATTTCAATGATTGTTCAACAATCGTCGAGTAATGTTCGTGAGTTCGAGATACCTCTAAAAATTCCTTGGCTTTCTGTTTACTGCCCATACCTTCCTCCTTATTATTGCGAGACAGGATTACTCTGATATTGTGTGATTGTACCTTGTCTATGAATTGTTTGCAAGTACTCTGTTGAATTTCTTACGGCAGACTGGGCACGCCGAGACTTGATATTTTCAGAAATCCGATGCCCAGATTATACCATTTAGGGTGATAGGATGCCTGGTATTCCCAGGTCTGGTCAGTTGGATTGAAGATAAGTTGTTCCGGTGACGGATTCGGACGCAGGGTATTGGAATCTGCCACCAGGAACCGAACGGCTTCGCCTGTTTCAGTATATCCATATGCGACAACCCCGTGAGCTGCCTGAGCGGAACCATCTTTCGAATAACTTAGTACGATTACCACCAGCAGGGGCTCGCCGTTTGAAATTTCGTGCTTCATTTTCCTGCACGCCTCTGCCGGTTTGAGAGAACCGTTCTGGATCTGGGTCATCAGCAAAGCAAGTCCGTTATCGACTGCTTTCCGGTTCTGCTGAATACCGGCAAGGTAGGTGGAAACGTTCCCCGGAGTCGATTCGCAGAACGTATGAAGATCCGGTAGGAACGAAAACCTCTGGGTCAGGTGGAACCAGCTTATTTCCATGGTGGTGATGGCCCAGCACGATCCGGAACCGGCCGCCGGAAGCAGGACGGAAGAAGGCATCCAGCACATGGCACGGTCCAGAATGCTGCTGGAATTGCAGAAAACGGGGTTCCTTTCACACCAGCTATCCGTTTCTATATCAAACGAGGTCATCACCGTAGTGCCTTCAGGGGATATAGTAAGAGTACTTTGGCTATCACTATTCAACCACAAAAATATACCGACGCCGATCAGTATAATAAAGGTCAGTCCTAGTGCCAGGATCAATACCCGTTCATTTGAGCTTTTTTTCCGTTTTGTCCTCTTCGTTTTCCTTGTTTTTACCATCGTGATCCCATCATATTTTGACAGATACAAAGTCCAGCAACATAAGAAGCCCAACCGTTGCAGCGATACCGATCCCCCATGCCAACGTGACAATCACGACGGCCCCCAATTTACTGATTTTATTAAACCAGCTTATCAGAAAAATGAGAGCAATGAAGCTTAGTGCCGGTCCGGCAAATGGGACAAACCCGATAAGGGAAGCGGCAGCGGAGGAAGAGATCAACGCCATTGCCGATCTTTTTCTCTTCAATAGTTTCATCGCACACCAGAGTAAACCGGCAACGACAATTGTCTGTACGAGAAAAACGATCAACAACGCGCCCAGGGATGAGGTTAGTTCAAATGCCGTCATGTATTTATGGCGAATTACCAGCCGGTTATCGGTTCAATAAGCGGATTTCGAGTTTATCCTACCGCATTGCCGGGGACGCGTCAACGAACCTGCATCGATTTACGCAGAGGAGCCAGTTCAGGTTTGGGGTATTGCATCGCTGCTCATCTAACCATATAATGATGAACAATAGAAGGCATTCGCAGCTTTTCTCATAAAAGAGGTACCGAAGGTTCATATGTGATGAAAAAGCGATCACGTAGAAGTATTAAGTCAAAGATCATTTCCTACATGCTGCTGGTAAGCCTGATTCCGATTATCGCGGTGGCCGTGCTGGTATACATAAATATGTCCAGTACCCGGGATACCGTGAGCAGCAACGTCAAGGAAAGCCGTATCCAACTGGAGCAGGGACTGGAAAACGGGAAGACAGCGATAGAAGAAAGCAACGTTGGCCTTAATCTGGTCAGTATATCAGAATTAATGTTAGGACAAATGAACATATACGTTACAGAGCGAATCCAGGATATGGCCGATTGGGCCACCGACCAACGCGTTGTATATGCACTTGAAAACGGGGAGACGCGTGAAGCGAACAACTTCTTAAAACACAATACCGAGAGTAACCCGGCAATATCGGACGCTGTTGTGACCGGTCGGGATGGATATGCCGTTGTCAAGTCGGATTCCTCAATGCAAGACATCTTTTACCATAAAGACTGGTGGCTGGCCGCTTCAACCGGTGATCTGTATGTTGGTCCGACGATGAAAGCCAAAGAGACAGACGGAGTTATAGTTCAGGTGGCATTGCCAATCAAGGACGGGCAAAACAACGAAGTGTTAGGCGTGTTCGGTGCTACGCTGACAGTCGACCCTGTGAGTATGGCCGAGGTTTGGGGAAGAGAGTTTCCGCAAAGCAGAGTCATATTGATTGATGAGGATTATAATTTAATAGCGGATTCCTTTGATACCGATCGCCATTTACAGGCCGACCCATACTGGAGCCGAGCTGAGCAGGAAGCAATTGTCAAACTGGGCGATGAAGGTGGCGAAAGTGGATACGTGATAGAAGAGGATGAAGTGGTGGTGTTCTCCCGCTGGACGGTCGATGACACCCTTTCGGAGTATTATCGTATTCCCACGGCTCCGAATCTCGAATGGGTGATCATGATAAGGATGCCCACCAGTATCGCTTTCTCGGCGTTTGAGGCAATCAACGCGGACGAGATTCTGGCAACTATGGAAGAGGTAGAGGACAATGTCCAGAGCGATACAACGAAAATTCTTGCCTTTCTCATGCTAATCCTGGCATTGGTAAGTGTCGCGGTTCTCGTGGTGGCGTTGTGGGTTAGTCGAGGCCTGACGGATCCCATACTGAAATTGCATCGTGCTGTGGTGGAGGTGATGAGCGGAAACATGGATCACCGCGTGAACATCCAATCAAATGATGAGATCGGCGACCTTTCCAAAGCATTTGACGAGATGACGGTGGCTGTCAATACGGCCCAGGGGCAATTGCAAAACTACAGCAAGAGCCTGGAAAGAATGGTCGAGAACCGAACGAAATACCTGGAGAAAGAGATTAAAGAACGCCAGCAAGCTGAAACAAAGCTCCAGGAAGCGCATTTAGAGCTCCAGGGAGCGCACGAGGAGTTGAAATCCAGCCAGGAACAGCTTTTGCAATCCGCCAAACTGGCAGCGGTGGGACAACTTGTATCCGGTGTCGCTCATGAAGTGAATAATCCATTGATGGCGATATCAGGAAACGCAGAGATGCTGCTGAAGAAAACGGAAGATGAAAAACTGCGGAAGCGATTACGAACCATATATAATGAAACCGGTCGTGCAATTGCTATCGTTCGGAATTTGCTCTCATTTGCTCGAAAACGCGATTTAGAGAAGATCAATGTATCGATCCACGAGGTAATCGACAGTATCGTCCAGTTAAGGTCTTACGATATGTCGCTGGAAGATATCGAAGTGGAGACGGTTTTTGCGCCCGACTTGCCGGATGTTCTGGCTGATTTCCAGCAGATGCAGCAAGTAGTGCTTAACTTAATGATCAACGCTGAATGGGCGATCAAGGCAAGAGGAGATGGGGGCAAGGTGACTATTCGGACAGAGCGAGCAGACGACATGGTGAAGGTCATTATGGAGGATGATGGTACCGGCATACCGGAAAACATACAGGACCGGGTTTTCGAACCTTTCTTTACCACAAAGGATGTTGGAGAGGGTACCGGGCTGGGTTTGAGTATCTGCTATGGGATTATCAATGATCATAATGGACAGATATCGGTTGAAAGCAAGGAAGGTAAATGGACCAGATTCACGATTCTTTTGCCAATTGCGTAGCGTGTGGCTGGCACAGCAGGTTACTCGAATTCGATTGGCAAGCGGAACGTATTAGTGGCTTAAGGAGCCGACACGTAATGTGTCATAAGGCGGGTTAAATGGGAACAAAGGGCTTTATTTTAGTCGTGGATGATGAGGATTCGGTGCGCGATGTTGTAACCGAGGCTTTGGAAGATGCGGGATATATCGTCGATGCTGCCAGCAGCGGCTGGGAGGCGCTTGAACTGCTGTCAGGGGCGAGTTTTGACCTGATGTTTCTGGATGTAAAAATGCCGGGAATGAGCGGTCAGCAGGTACTTGACAGGGTCAAAGTCGAAAGACCGGAATTACCCGTCGTGATGCTGACAGCAGTAACGGGAGGAGGTTCCGAAGCCGAGTTCAGACAGCGCGGAGCGACCGATTACCTGCGAAAACCGTGCAGTATGGAAATGGTGGTCGCCACTGCCGATCGAATCATACAAGGCTTGAAGCGGTAGTTGAGACAAACGGTTCATATTCAGCTTTTCGCTTCAATTGCAGCAAGGTATGTTCGGCTTTTACCGGACGAGACGGATTTAATATGACCGAACATCCGTATGAAAGGATCAGGGAAGTAATCCGATATCATGATAATTTGGAGAAGGCATTTTCATCTGAAAGCAGCCTGCCGGGCCGGGCAGCAAGTCGTAATGAACGCACTATAAATTAAATAGCGAGTGATAGCAATGGCGCTTTTTGGAAAACCGGATATCGAAGAACTGAAAGCTAAGAAAGATATCAAAGGGTTGATAAAAGCACTCGGAAACAAGGACTTTCGATTGAGGCGAAAGGCTGCGACAGTGCTTGGGAACTCCGGCGACAGCCGCGTTGTGGAGCCGCTTATTAATGCCCTTTCCAGGGACGAGGATAAGGTCGTCAAACTCTCGGCGGCCAAGTCCCTGGGAAAAATCGAGGACGAACGGGCGGTTGAACCTCTCATCAATGCACTTGAAGGCGAAGACCGGCATGTACGGTATTCCGCTGCCTGGGCACTGGGAAGGATCAGAAATGGGCGGGCAGTGGAACCGCTCATCAAAGCCCTGAACGATGAAGATCCCAATGTGCGTTACGCCGCTGCGCCGGCACTTGGAGAGATTGGGGATGCCCGTGCTGTGGAGCCGCTTACTGATGTCCTTAAACAGGAAGACAGCAATGCGATCCTGTGGGCGGCAAGGGCTCTCGGAAACATCGGCGATCCGCGTGCACTGGACCCGCTCGTCAGTGCGCTGAAGGCCGAAGATAAGCGGGTACGTTTCTGGTCTGCCCGGTCCCTCGGTAAAATAGGTGATCCGCGTGCGGTGGACCACTTGATTGAGGGGCTTAAAGATGATGACCAGAATGTGCAATATGCTGCTTCCTGGGCACTCAGCGAACTGGGCAGGCCGGCTGTTGAGCCTCTTATTGAGATGCTGAAGGAGCGCCCGAGCGTTAAGGAGTGCGCAACCAGTGCCCTGGAAGCAATAACGGGTGAGAAATACGGTGACGATGCGACCCGTTGGCGCAATTGGGCCCGGGAGCATCAATGATTCCTTTGATTAACGTGCTTACGAGATTATAATAACATTGCCTGTTTCAGCTTGTAGCCGGGTATAGGTTGTAGCGAAGGTATTGAAATGCCTTTTTGTCAGAATTGCGGCGGACCTGTTCAGGAGGGCCATGAATGCCTGAAGTGTGGTGCCGGCCATAATGCCGGATATTCGCTGACGCCTCCGGGATCAACTGAAGAGACCCTGCAGTTCATATTTGATTCCATCGCTGACGGGATCGTCGTTGTGGACCTGGAAGCGAACATTGTTCAGGTGAATGAAACAGTCATGCGTCTCGGGGGGTTTTCCAGTAAAGAAGAAGTCCTGGGTAAAAGCGGATTTTCCTTTATTGATGAAGCCTCCATGCCCAAGTTACTGGGGGCTCTCGAGCAGATTATGACAACCGATCAATTCGGTCCGGTAGAATATACCGCCAAGGGCGTTGGCGCCGACGCTTTCGTTGGCGAAGCTGTTGCGTCGCTCATGCGGGATTCATCCGGAAACCCAACGGGGATTATTGCCATCATTCGGGATATCTCCGAACGTAAGAAGGCTGAGGAAGCAATACGAGAAGCGCATGAGCAACTCCGGCAGGCACATGAACAACTCCAGGCTAGTCAGGAACAGTTGATTCAGTCGGCAAAACTGGCTGCGGTAGGGGAACTGGTCTCCGGGGTCGCCCATGAAGTCAATAACCCCCTGATGGCTATTGCCGGCTATGCGGAAATACTGCTTAAGAAAGTCGATGACCGGGAAACACTGAAACGTCTGCAGCGGCTGTATGACGAAACGGTTCGGGCGACTACGATTGTACGAAACCTGCTCTCGTTTGCGCGCAAGCAGGAAGCCGAGATGGTACCCGTGTCGATAAATGAAGTGGTTGATAGCGTCATCCAACTTCGGGGCTATGAGATGTCACTGGAGGACATTGAAATCGAAACGGGCTTCAACGAAAACCTTCCGTTGATTATGGCTGATTTTCAACAGTTGCAACAGGTTTTTCTAAATTTGCTGATCAACGCCGAACAGGCCATCCGAGCCACCGGGGAAGGCGGTAAGGTGGTATTCCGGACTAAGCAGACGGGAGATAAGATTCAAGTAAGGGTGGTTGACACCGGGCCGGGAATTCCGGTTGAATTACAAAGCAGGATTTTTGAACCGTTTTTTACCACCAAAAGAATTGGTGAAGGTACCGGGCTGGGATTAAGCATCTGCTACGGTATAATAGAATCTCACCACGGCCATATCGAGATTGAGAGCCACCCAGGAAAGGGAACGACGTTTAGTATTACATTGCCTATTGCCGATTCATAAACCCGGCTTCTTAAGGAAAAGCTGGTTAGGTACGGTCAAAATATTGCAAGGGAATAGATTTGAGTTGCAAAGAGAAATAGACCCCGGCAGTATTGACTGAAAAAGAAATAGATAATATGGCTAGCATCACAGATTCCGAACTGTTCACCATCCTGATGGACAACCTCGCCGGTGCCGTTTATTTCAAGGATGAACGGAGTTGCTACATCAAGATCAACAGGGTTATGGCCGGCTGGTTAGGCCTGGCCGATCCTGAACAAGCTGTCGGTAAGAGCGATTTCGATTTCTTCTCCGAAGAATACGCCCGGGAAACATACTCTGATGAGCAGGAGTTACTCGCTTCAGGACACTCCCTGATTAACCAGGAAAAAGCGGCGGCAGGGTTAAACGGTAAAGTGTCCTGGATATCCAGAACGATCATGCCGCTTCGCAGCCGGAATGGAAAAATCGCCGGCACAGTGGGAATCCTATGGGATATCACAGATCGGAAGCAGGCTGAAACGGCCTTACGCCAATCCGAACAGAAGCTCAGAGCGATAATCGAAGCCGCCCGGGATGCCATCATTGTTGTAGATATGGAGGGAGTGGTTATCGATGCCAATAGCACGGGAATAGAGCTTAGCGGCTATAAGCCTGAGGAAATCATCGGGAAAAATGCACTTCAATTTGTCTCCGAGAGGGATCGGGAACGAGTGGCTCAGGATATCGGAAATGCCCTGGCACAGGGGGAATTGTTACCGCTTAGCCGATACCAGTTCGTCAATGCCCGGGGTGAAACCATCGAGATCGAGTCCAGCAATGGGTTCCTTTATAACGACTCTGGGAATCCGATTGCTCTGGTCGGGGTCCTGCGCGATATATCCGAAACCAAAGCTGCGCAAGAGGTTATCAAGCGTTCCGAGGAGAAGTACCGGTCGCTGGTGGAAAACATCGATGATATGTTGTTCACCCTCGATGCAGATGGATGTTTTACATATGTGAGCCCATCGATCCGCAAAGTAGCCGGATACGATCCCCGCGAGATCGTTGGAAGTCATTTTGTCTTTTTTCTTCATCCTGATGATCAGGATGAAGCCCTGGCCAATTTCGAGCTCTCAGTTGAGGGAGATACACATCCGCTCATATTTCGAGGTATCGCCAAAGACGGCACCGCAAAACATATGCGCATTTCCGTGAAGTTTCATATGGAAAGCGGTAAGTTTACCGGCATCACCGGGGTGATGTCGGATGTCACCGACCTCATAGAAACTGAAATGGCACTTCGCGACAGCCAGGAAAAACTGAGGGCGATGTTCGAATCCATGCAGGACGGGGTAAGCGTCTCTGACCTGGAGGGTATCATTGTTGATGCGAACGAAGCGGCTGTCCGTATTGCGGGGCTGAACAGCCGTGAAGAGGCACTGGGAATAAATGGTATAGAGTTCATTTCCGAAAAGGACAGGCCCCGGGCTATCGAAGACATGGTCACAGCGTTCAAGGAGGGGCGAAGCGGGATTCTGGAATATGAGATGGTCAACCGCCAGGGCAAAAATTCTGATATAGAGGTGGCGGTAAACTTTATCTACGATCATTCCGGAAACCCTAAGGGATACGTCAGTGTTGTACGTGATATTACCGAGCGCAAGCAGGCGGAAGAGGAGTTACAATCAGCACATCGCGAGCTTAAGCAGGCCCATGAAGAGCTTAAATCCAGTCAGGAACAATTATTGCAGTCCGCCAAAATGGCAGCGGTTGGACAGCTTGTTTCAGGGGTGGCACATGAGGTCAATAACCCGTTGATGGCGATCTCAGGTTACGTAGAGATACTGCTGAAAAAGACGCCGGACGAAGCGATCCTGAAACGCCTTCAAAGAGTATTCGATGAGACCCAGCGGGCCATCGGCATCGTAAGTAATCTCCTTTCATTTGCCCGTAAGAAGGATCGGGAGAAGACGCTTATCGGCATTAATGAAGCCATCGACAGCGTAATACAGTTGCGTGCTTACGATATGTCTTTGGAGGGGGTTGAGATTGAAAGCGACCTGGGCCCCGATCTCCCGGACGTTCTGGCTGATTTCCAGCAAATCCAGCAGGTAATTCTGAATTTGCTCATCAATGCCGAACAGGCCATCAAACGCTGTAGTGAAGAGGGAAAGGTCATCATCCGAACCGAACTGATCGATTCGGTAATCCGGATCACCGTACAGGATAATGGCCCCGGTATGTCCGGTGATGTCCGGCAGCGGGCTTTCGAACCCTTTTTCACCACAAAAGGGGTGGGAGAAGGAACCGGTTTGGGGTTGAGTATTTGTTACAATATTATTCGGGAGCACGGCGGCAGGATATTGATAGACAGTGTCGAAGGAGAGGGAACGTTATTTACAATCGAATTGCCGGTAGCGGACCCAGCGGCAATTGTAACGACAAGCGATAATTGAGATAGGTCTAATGAACGATAGAGGATGCATTCGCCCCTATCGTTCATAGTCTGAAAGGCAGGTTCTAAATGAGTGGAAAGGGATTCATACTTGTGGTTGACGATGAGGAATCGGTACGCGAAGTTGTCTCCGATGCCCTTGAAGAAGCCGGGTATTTCGTGGATACTGCAGCCAGTGGATTTGAAGCTCTGGAGCTTCTAGCCGGGGCTAGTTTCGATTTGATGTTTCTCGATATCAAGATGCCTGGCATGAGCGGTCAGCAGGTCATGGACCGTGTGAAAGTTGAGCGCCCCGAGTTGCCGGTGGTTATGCTGACGGCGGTAGCGGGCCGAGGATCGGAAGCTGAGTTCAGGCAGCGCGGTGCCGTCGATTACCTGAGAAAACCGTGCAGCATGGAGACAGTGGTCGCCACCGCCGACCGCATCCTGCAGATGAAACGTTAATGCGTCCTCCACCTTAAGTTGTGTGATGACAGTTTATTGTAAGTGAAATTTTATTATAGGTATTTTCTCTCCCACCACTTGACAATTTGCTCTCC
>CAZDMY010000022.1:0-14517 GCA_964506405.1 uncultured Dehalococcoidia bacterium
CCATGGCGGAACTGAAGAAAGAGATTCAGGCCCTCGATCTACGTTCAGCCGCCGGACGGCTCGGGGCCGATTACGCCAATGGAAAACTGGCCGTCAAGGTCCTCGGCAAGGATGTCAGTGTGGATTCCGAAGGTAATATCATCACCGAGATTCACGTAAACCGCTGGATCGCCCCGATCGTATACACGTATATCATCAGCGGGGCCGGCATTCCGCCTTCCGGGAAATGGGTTACGTTCCGAGAACTCGATGGCGGGGAGAACCTCTATCCGCTCTTTGAGCAGCGCTGCGAAAAGCCTTTGAAGAAAGTGGCCGATACCTACACCGGGCTCTTTGAGGATATGCTGGAAATCTTCAATGGAGAGCAAGTCGATTATCACTACTTTGCCGAAATCTCGATCCTGCTTCATCCGCTGCCGAAAGTCCCGATCATGATCTGTTACTCAAAACCGGAAGAGGAAGTGGAATCCAGCCTCTCGATTTTTTTCGATTCCACGGTTTTGGATAACCTCGGATTGAATGGGGCCTTTACGCTGGGAGCGGGGTTGACGCTGATGTTCGAGAAAATTGCCTTGCGGCATGGATCCTAGGCTGACAGCAGTCTGGAGATTAAACCGGGAATCTTCCCTTGAACCCCTCTGGCACCCCCACAGGCTTCCCCTGGTGATAATCATAGAAAACCATGCCTGTCTTTAAGCGGGCGATCTCGGTTCCGGTATCCTTATCCGAAATACGATAGATAAAATCGCAGCCGGTCCTGGAGAAATCACGGACGCCGACCTCAATCACCAGCGTCTGGCCGTAAAAGGCCTGGGCTTTGTAAACGATAACGGCATCGGCCATAATGTAGGTTAACCCCTCAATATCTCCCTCGTTATAACCCATAGTGTCTAGAAACCGCACCCGGGCTTCATGGGCGATAGGGAGAATGGCATCATGCCCCAGATGTGCCCCGTAGTTAAGGTCTCCTATCCTGATGGGAATTTCGGTGTGAAAGGGAAAATCTTCCGGTAAATCGAGTTTTGTTCTTGCCATTTCAATCAAATTTGGTTCTGCAGAATTACGGTATACATTGGTTCCTTTATTTGGTCGTTCTGTATCTAAGGACTTGTTAAAAGCAAGAAGTGACTCACTGGTTGGTTTATCGCACTACCTGTTGATAAACAAATTGGCTGACGTCTGTCTGCCGTTTTGCGTGCTCGATGGTCATACTCACCAACCGGCCGTTTTCGTCCAGTTCTACCAAAATGTCCTCGTTTAGATCATGAGTATCGGTGATCTTACTGTCACTAAAGCTCAGCAGGAGCGTGTCCGTATCAGGGAAGTAATTCACTTTCATGCTTCAACCCTCTTTATACATTCTATCAAAGAATGCATTGTGAACTGTTTCGCCGTCCTCCAGGAGGACCACCCTCAGATATCTATCTCCGGCATCCGCGATTTTCCCCCAGCGCCGGATGCGGCCATCCTGTTGATGTTCTTCACTGATGGGATTGGTCACCACAGCTTCTATCCATTCAATCTTTATCCACTTTCGATCTTCACGTTTATAGACATGGAGAAAATATGGGGTGAACTTCATTCCAGGGTATCACCCTCCTCTTTTTGGCATTCGAACTATATTTCATCACATAGGTTTTGTCAAGATTAGCATCACATTCAAAATACCATGCCCCCCGCCACCTGATGGGCTCGGCGTGTGGGTTCCGGGAGCCGGTACCCTTTCGAGCAGTTGAGCACCCATTGAATGGCTGAGGGGAGATCGATTCGATGTCCGATCGAGATATACAGTGGTTTGACATTCGTTCGCGTCCGTACCACTGCACCAATTATCTCATCGCCATCCCGAAGATCCACACAATCACCTCTTTCATCCCCCACCGGCAAATGGTCCCCGCACAGGCGGGACTTAGCACAGCCAATCGTCGGGCAATCGAGCAGGATTCCCAGGTGAGCCGCCAGTCCCAGCCGCCTTGGATGGGCGATGCCCTGGCCGTCCACCAGCATTAAATCGGGATTATGTGATAGCTGCTCGCAGGCCTTGAGGATCACCGGTGCTTCGCGAAAGGTGAGCAGGCCCGGAACGTAGGGGTATTCGATCGGCATCTCCGCCATCTGGCTCTCGATCGGTTCAAGTTGCGGGTAGCTGAGCACCACCACCGCCCCGCGAGCGACGTTTTCCTTTCTATCCACCGAGATATCCACACCGGCCACCCGTTTGACGTTTGATGGAGTGCCTTTCTTTGTTACACGTTCGGCAAGTTCCCGCTGAAGAGAGATTGCCTCCGAGGGAGATAGTTGCCAGCTATGCGTAAATTGCGTTTTCACGCTACCTGTGTGGAATATTAGAAGTATTTCCTGACAACCTCAAACTCATCGGGCAGCAACCCGATGATAACGGGGAAGATATCAATCTGAAAGGTGGCCAGCGCAGAGCCGTCAATAACATTTTCCACGGACTCGCTCCGGATAATCCCGCCAGGGATATAATCCGCTCCAAGGGCCCCGTATTTGGCCACCATAGCTACAATCAATGAACTGAGAAGCCATATGGTAACGAACACCAGGGCCGCTCCCAGAATGCTGTCGATACTTCCCAGCAGCATTACCTGAAGTATTTTTCGGATGAGTGCAGCCAGTAAATATACTAAAATAAATACCACGAAAAACACGATCAGGAAGCCGGCAATATGGGCCCAGGCCTCGTTCTCGATGGTATTCTCCAGCAAGTCGGCTACGAAGCCATGAAGGGCGGACGCCAGCACCACCCCGAAAAAGACGCCGGCCAGCGGCAACACCATCTTGATCAGCCCCATTTTGTAGGCGATGAAAGTTGGTACCACTAATACGACGATTAATACGCCATCCAGCCAGTTCATATTTTCACTCTACTCCAATAGAACACGAAATGCCATCCGATGTCAATGATAGCCGGTTGTACTTAACAAGACGTATTTTCGACCTCATTTGTTCTTTGCCCGGTTTTCAAAAGGACCCGGTGGCCGATAGTGCGCTTGACCTTTCCCATCCTATTGTTTAGACTCCATTTAGAAACAATTGAAAAGCGGGGAAGTTAATGGATATTGGTACCATCAAGCCGGTTACCATTGAGGACGAAGTTCGAAGCTCATATCTCGATTACGCCATGAGCGTAATCGTCTCCCGGGCTCTCCCGGATGCCCGTGACGGCATGAAGCCGGTCCAGCGAAGGATTCTTTACGGCATGAACGATATGGGCATTACCTACAATACGGCATACAAGAAGAGCGCCCGTATCGTAGGTGAGGTAATGGGTAAATATCATCCACACGGCGATTCGCCTATCTATGAGGCCATGGTTCGGATGGCACAGAACTTCTCCATGAGATACCCGCTTGTGGACGGTCAGGGGAATTTCGGCAGCATGGACAACGATCCCCCCGCTGCCATGCGGTATACCGAGGCGCGATTGGCCCAACTAGCTTCAGAGATGCTGGCGGATATCGAGAAGGAAACCGTGGATTTTGCCCTGAACTATGATGATTCCAATGAAGAACCTACGGTGCTGCCCACCCGGCTTCCCAACCTGCTTCTGAACGGGGCCGCCGGGATTGCTGTCGGTATGGCCACGAGCATCCCTCCGCACAACTTGCGAGAACTGGCGGATGCCGTTGCGCTCATGATCGACAATCCGGAAACGACCCTGGAGGAACTTATAGATATTGTCCCGGGTCCGGACTTCCCGACGGGGGGCACCATTCTGGGCCGGGAAGGCATCGTGCACGCCTACACGACGGGCCGGGGCAAGGTTGTTCTCAGAGCGAAAAGCCATACCGAAGAAATCGGTAAAGGCAGACACCAAATAGTCGTTACGGAACTCACCTATCAGACCAACAAGGCCTCCCTGGTGGCCAAAATCGCCGAACTGATGAAGAACAAGAAGATCGACGGCATCAGTGAGATCCGGGACGAATCGGACCGCAAGGGCATACGGATCGTCATTGAACTGAAACGGGACGGGCACCCGCATCAGGTATTGAATAATCTCTACAAACACACCGTTATGCAGACCGCATTTCATGTTAATATGCTGGCACTGGTGGAAGGCCAGCCGCGGGTACTCAACCTGAAAACCGCCCTGCGCCAATACATCAAGTTCCGCCACGAGGTTATCACCCGCAGAGCCAAATTCGAATTGCGCAAAGCCAGAGAACGATCTCATATCCTGGAAGGGCTGAAAATCGCGCTCGACCGGCTTGATGAAGTGATCAGCACCATCCGTCAGTCTGCAAGCTCGGAGGCGGCCAGGAACGCCCTGATGGAGAATTTTGAGCTCTCCCAGCCACAGGCCCAGGCAATCCTGGAAATGCAGCTCCGCCGGCTGGCAGCCCTGGAGCAGCAGAAAATCAACGACGAATATACACAGCTGCTTCAGACCATCGCCTACCTGGAAGACCTGCTGGCCAACCCTCGGAAGATCGATTATCTGATCAAGGAAGAGATCCTCCAGATCAGGGACAAATACGGAGACGATCGTCGAACCGAATTGAGCGAAGAGGAAATCGGTGGCTTTACCGATGAAGACCTGATCGCGCACCAGCAGGTGGTGGTCACCGTAAGCGACCGCGGATATGTCAAACGGCTGCCCAGCCACACCTATCGGATACAGCATCGCGGCGGCAAGGGTATCAGCGGGATGAAAGTGCAGGAAACCGATGATGTGCGCCACATTCTCATCACCGATACCCACGATACTCTGCTGTTTTTTACCACCAGGGGCCGGGTATTCCGTCTAAAGTGCTATCAACTGCCCCAGGAGCTTACGCGCCAGGCCAAAGGACTCCCGATCATCAACCTGATCCCGATCGAGAACAATGAATATATCACCGCTATAATGTCCGCATCCGATTTCCCCGAGGACGGATACATCCTCATGGCCACCGAAATGGGAGAGGTGAAGAAATCCGAACTCAAACGGTTCTCCGCGATTCGAAGTACGGGAATCATTGCCATGGACGTTGAAAAGGGCGACCGGTTGATCTCCGTAAAATCTGCCACCGCCGAAGATGATTGTATCTTCGTCACGCGCGATGGGCAGTCAATCAGGTTCTCGGTAGATAAACTACGGACCGCCTCCCGTACCAGCGGCGGGGTCCGCGGTATTCGTCTCAGGGGCAAGGACAAGGTGGTGGCGATGGATATCATCCAGCCAGGGGCATTTGTATTGACCGTTACCGAGAACGGGTACGGAAAGCGAACGCCTGTGGATGAGTACCGGCGTCAAATACGGGGCGGAAGCGGTATTCGGGCTCACCTGGTGAATGAGAAGACCGGCCCGGTTATCGATGCAGCGGTGGTCGATCTGGATCAGCAATTGGTGGTAACCACGAAGAACGGGACGATTATTCGAACGCTTCTGAAAGAGATTTCCAAGTTCGGTCGAAGTACGCAGGGAGTTCGCACCATTAAGCTGAACAAAGGCGATCACGTGGCATCTATCGCCCTGGTCAACAAGTCAGAGGAGGCGGAAGCCGCCGCCGAATCCAGTAGTGGCGGCGGGCCTACCGTGATCGCAGGGTAACTACACCCCGATACTCAGGTTACCTTTCTTATCGGCCGTAAAGAGCGAGGTGAAGCCGTATCCCTTACGGCGCAGTTCCTCGGATCCGCCCTCGTTGCGATCCACCAGCACAATCACCTTCCCCACCTGAGCGCCCGCTGCCTCGACCACCCCTATGGCTCGCATGATAGAGCCGCCGGACGTAATGACATCGTCCACAATGGCGACCCTTGCGCCTTCCGGCAGATTGCCCTCAATGTGACGCTGGGCACCATGCTTCTTGGGTTCTCTCCTTACCAGAAAAGCGGGGATCGGGTTTCCTTCCTCGTGGCTTATCAGGGTCACCGCGGCAACGATCGGATCCGCTCCCAGCGTCGGACCCCCGATGGCATCCACCTTCGCCTCTCTAGCCAGTGAAAAAACTCGTTTTCCCACAAGGTACGCCCCTTCGGGCGATAATGTCGTCAAGCGCCCATCGAAATAATACAGGGTCTCCTTTCCGGAACTCAAGGTGAAATAGCCGTGTCGAAATGATTTCTCTACAAGCAATTGCCTTAGGCGTTCGATTTCTTCTGCAAATCCCACAATTGATCCTCCTGCATACGCTATGATGCATATAATCCGTGCTCGAAGATATAGGCTTCCACTGCTGAAGGCACCAGGTACCGAATGGAGAGGCCCGATTTTACCCGGTCACGAATCATCGTTGAGCTGATATCTATCTGCGGCACATCGACAATGGTCATACATTGCGCTGCCTGCGGAATATGCGGCGTCAATGATTCCATATCGATCGACTCAGCGCCGGGCCGCCTGACAGCGATGATCCGGCATAAGGTCACAATCCGATGTGGATCCTTCCACCGGGGCATATCGGCCACTGCATCGGTTCCGGCAATGAAGAAAAAGTCGCCATTCCCCTGCGCCGCTTCCCGCATAGATTCGATCGTATCAACCGTGTACGTCGGACCCGGCCGCTCGATCTCAACCTCTGACACACTGAAGCCCGGATTAGATTGGATGGCCAGCCGGACCATCGCCAAACGAGCCTGGGGATGGGTGATATCTTTATCCGCCTTCAGCCAGGGCTGGCGGGCCGGGATGAACAACACCCGGTCCAGGCTAAGCCTCACGCGTACCTCTTCAGCTGCGATAAGGTGCCCCAGGTGAATAGGGTCGAAGGTGCCGCCAAACAGTCCGGTTCTCATGGTTCACTCTACTAACCTGTCAACTTTTCGTGTGCAAATCCGATAATCTGAAACAAAATATCGGGCCGCTGATCGTCTTGTATTTACGCTGCTGCATTATTTGATGGGCTTGGGCCGAAAGACCTTGTATTCGCTCTTTTCCTCCCGAGTAGATTTTGCTGTAGTACTTAATAATTCCAGCGTTTTATTCATCAGGTCCGCTACGCCCTCTCCGGTCGCAGCGGAAATAGTGTACACCGGAGATCCGATACCGGCAAGCTCCGCCTTCAGGTCCGCCAGACGCTCCCTTACATCCGGGATATCGATCTTGTTGATTACCAGTATCTGCGGCTTATCCTTTAATGACGCTTCGTAAAGGAAGAGCTCTTGATTTATCTCTTCGAAATCCTTAAGTGGCTCTTGCGTGGTGCCGTCGATGATATGAATGAGAATTCTAGTACGTTCTACGTGGCGAAGGAATTCATGGCCCAGTCCGTGGCCGGCATGAGCCCCTTCGATCAGGCCGGGTATATCCGCAATAACAAACGTTTCGTACCCGATCGTTACTACGCCCAGCTTTGGTTCCAGTGTGGTGAACGGGTAGTCGGCTATCTTCGAGCCGGCAGCGGAAACGGCATTTATGAGGGTCGATTTTCCCACATTCGGGCGGCCCAGCAAACCCACGTCCGCAAGCAGCTTCAAATCCAGTACCAGTTTTCTCTCCTCCCCTGGTTCTCCATGCTGCGCGTACTGAGGCGCTTGTCTGACCGACGTAGCGAAGTGCTGGTTTCCCCTTCCACCGCGTCCACCTTTTGCTGCGATCAATTCCTGGCCGTCCCGGACCAGATCGCCCATTTCTATCGTTTTCCCATCCGCTGTTATTTCACGAACGATGGTTCCCTCCGGAATCCTGATATCAAGCGAATCTCCCTTCTTCCCATGCTGGTTCTTCCCTTTGCCGTTTTCACCGTTCCCCGCCCGATAATGCCGCTGCCGCCTAAGGTCACCCAGCGTTGTCTTACTCCTGTCGGCGATCAGTACCACGTTGCCGCCATCACCACCGTCACCCCCATCCGGTCCTCCAAACGGGACGAATTTCTCTCTCAGGAAGCTAACAATTCCATTGCCCCCTTTTCCACCATATACGTAGATTTCAACTCGGTCTATCATAGCAGTCCGAAGCTTCGATATCAGCGATTGCAAATAAGCTTATTGTTACCAATAATAAGATACCATACTATCTTCTCTGGAGGGTAACAAGTTATTCAACAGTAATAATAAGGGTGTGGGGGACTGGTAAAACAGGGATAAGCACCAAAATCGTATTTGAAACCGGCGGGTAGTCCCAACGCATCACTGTGGGCGGAACAGGTGAAAACCGGCATATCATGAAAAGGGTGACATAAAGGGGAATATGGGAGGCATGGGAATACCGATGGGAGTGCAAGTTATCCACAGTCCAGAAGGGTTATCCACATAATCCGGGGACTTATCCACAATTTTTATGTATATAACCTTTCTCTTATCTCGAGGATGTCGCGGCGAAGGGCGGAACTTGATTCGACCTCTTCGGCGATCTTGCCGTAGCCATGCACGATAGTGCTGTGATCCCTTCCGCCCAGGTTTCTGCCGATCTCGACCCAGGGAGAACTCATCTCCTCTCGCATCAAATACATAGCCACTTGACGTGCGAATGCCACTGGCTTATCGCGCTTTTTCCCCACGAGGTTTTCGGCAGTGAGTCCGAAATAGGAAGCGACTGCCTGCAGGATCAAATCGCTGGTCGGTGTCCTTCTCGTTTCATCGATACTGATATCCGAGAGTGCTTCTGACACCAATTCTGGGGTGATGGTACAGTTAGTTAGTCTGGAGAAGGCGATAACCCTGTTCAGTGCGCCTTCAAGCTCGCGGATGTTATCCTGCACGCGCCGGGCTATCAGGTAATGGACTTCCACGGGCACATCGATGTTAAGTTCTTCGGCCTTTGCTTGAAGAATGGCAGTCCGTGTTTCGAAATCCGGGTACTGGATATCGGCGATCAGTCCCCATTCAAAACGCGATCGAAGGCGTTCCTCCAGAAGCGAAAGGGACTTCGGTGGCCGGTCGCTGCTGATTACAATTTGCCGGTTGGTGGTATGAAGTTCGTTGAAGGTGTGGAACAGGCCCTCCTGGGTTTGTTCCTTACCACCCAGGAACTGTATGTCGTCGATAAGGAGCACGTCCGCCGATCTATATTTGTTTCGGAATTCCACCGGGGTCTGCTCACGGATACTAATGATAAACTCATTCATAAACTGCTCTGCGGTTACGTACACCACATGCCGGGAATCACCTTGTGTGGCGTGCCCGATGGCATATAACAGGTGAGTTTTACCCAGTCCGGCACCGCCATAGATAAAAAGCGGATTGTACATCTTCCCTGGACTGCTGGCCACCCCGAGGGCGGCCGCGTGAGCCAGCCGGTTGCTGTTGCCCACTACAAACGAAGCGAAGGTGTATTTAGGATTAAAGCGGTACGGGCCGTCAATTTCGGTGTCCGTCTGCCCGGAGCTTTGCCAGGGCCTTTCCTGTGGATCCTGACAGACCTCGAATTTGACTTCCACAGAACAGCCGAGTACGCTTGACAGTGTTTTTCGAACCAGGCGGCACATCCGCTTTTCCAGCCATTCAACGGCGAAGGTATTGGGTGCGCCAACAACAAAATACCCGTCCCGGTACGAAAGGCCCACGGTATTTTTAAGCCATGTCTGATAATTAGATCTTGTTACCTCTACCTCGAGTCCACCCAACGCCGCATCCCATATCTCGCTGGCAGACTTATCCATAAATACACCTGCTGACTGACATTCCAAAGATTCCGCTTAAAGAGGGTCGATCGTGAGGACTGTTTAGATGATGAGAGAATAGCATGCAGACCGGCTGAGGTCAAGGGCTGGCCCAGATACGTTTTTATAAAAATTTCAGGGCAAAATCTTTATGTAAAAACTGGCGTAATGATCAGTTGTTTTTATCATCCGAGGGTTGCTACAATCGAACTTAAAGACGGGAAATTTGTTTGGGAGTAATACACAACATGATAATCGAAATGAAGAAAGGGGCGCCACAGGAACAGGTGGATCAGGTCGTGGAGCGAGCCCACTCGTTCGGGTTCGATGTCCAGTTGAATCAGGGGACGGACAAAGTGGTGGTGGCCGTGCTCGGCAGCGATACAGGGAAAGCGCCAACGGACGTCTTTGCTGTATTGAGCGGAGTCGAAAGCGTCACGCGGGTAATGAAGCCATATAAGCTGGCTTCTCGTGAATTTAATCCGCGGGCGACCAAGTTTAAGGTAGGCGGGGTTGAAATCGGCGGAAATAGACTGGTAGTGATGGCCGGGCCGTGTGCGGTAGAGAGTGAGCAACAGCTCATGGATACGGCGCGCGGTGTTCAGAAACTGGGGGCCACTGTGGTGCGGGGCGGTGCGTTTAAGCCTCGGACTTCACCCTTCAGCTTTCAGGGGCTGGAGGAGGAGGGGGTTAAGCTCCTGGCCAGTATCAAGAGGGAATTCGGTATGCCCGTCGTATCCGAGGTGACCGATGTTCACCATATCGACCTGATGGCCAAATATGTGGATATCCTCCAGATAGGAGCCCGCAATATGCAAAACTTTTCCCTGCTTAAAGAGATGGCCAGGGTCAAGCAGCCGGTTCTGCTCAAACGCGGCCTTTCGGCCACCGTGACAGAATGGCTCACGGCAGCTGACTATCTGATGGCTGAGGGAAATAAGAAGGTGATCCTCTGCGAGCGCGGCATTCGTACCTTCGAGGATAGCGTAAGGTTCTCCATGGATCTCAGCTCTGTGGCGGTCATCAAGCGGTTCAGTCACCTCCCGGTTATTGTGGATCCCAGCCATGCAGCGGGAATCTACCACTACGTTCCCAGCCTGGCAAAGGCAGGGATTGCCGCCGGCGCAGATGGACTGCTCATCGAAGTCCATCCAAATCCTGAGGAAGCCCGGGTTGACGGCCCTCAATCGTTGACGTTTAAGAATTTCCAGAAGCTGATGGAAGAACTTCGCCCCATAGCCGAGGCGGTAGGCCGGTCGATTTGATCATGGATAGCCCGTCTGAGATAACGGTTCGTCCTATCGGACAAGTCCGAAATTCGGTCAACGAGCGTATGAAGCACGGATGGAGCCGGGTAAAGTCCGACCTGGTCATGGAACCGGATCATGAGCTTCTGCTGGATGGCCTGGAGGGGTTTTCCCATATTATCGTCCTGTTCTGGATGCATTTGAGTACCGGGCCATCCCCGGCTAAAGCCCATCCCCAGGGGCGCAGCGATATACCGCTAACGGGCATATTTGCCACACGTGCACCCCATCGGCCGAACTCGATTGGATTCACCGTGGTCCGGCTTCTCGATCGCCAAGGCGGCACCCTTAAAGTGAAGGGGCTGGATGCTGTGAACGGAACGCCGCTGATAGATATAAAACCCTATCTCCCCCGGGATATCATTCCTCGGGCAAGTTTTCCTGAGTGGGTATCCATGCTGGATTTTACGTAGAACGCACACATGCCCGAATCATATCGTCTCCTTGAAATCTATAACAGGCTCTTTCAGGCCTACGGCCCTCAGCACTGGTGGCCGGGCGATACGCCTTTTGAGGTAATTATCGGCGCTATACTCACCCAGTCAACTGCCTGGGTTAATGTGGAAAAGGCGATCGCGAACCTCAAGAAAGCAGGGAGGCTCGACCCGGCCGCTTTGCGGCAGATTTCGGCAGATGAACTGGCGGAACTGATCCGGCCTTCCGGCTACTATAACGTCAAATCTCTCAAGCTCAAGGCTTTTATTGACCGGTTGAAGGATTACGGCGATTCACTAGAAGCCATGTTTTGTTCCTCCGTTCCTGAGTTGCGCCAGGAACTTCTCTCTATCTATGGGGTTGGCCCGGAAACTGCTGACTCTATTATCCTGTATGCAGCCCGGAAACCGGTTTTCGTAATCGATGCCTACACGCATCGGATTGTGAGCCGATTGGGATTGCATCCGGACTACGGCAATTATTCGGTTCTACAAGCCTATTTCATGGAAAACCTGCCAAAGGATGAAAGTCTTTACAACGAATATCATGCTCTATTAGTTCGACATGGCAAAGAAATCTGCAGGAAATCGAATCCCCGTTGCGAGGCCTGCCCGCTAAGCGATATGTGCTATTTCAAATAAGGGATGGTCTCGGCATTATGGCCGGTGCGCACCTGCAATCTGGTGTGCTATAATTTCCTCTTGGGATATTGTGTTTGAGGTTTTTCCCCTTGAAACATCTTAGGAGGTAAGCTTATGTCAAAACCAAAACGAGTAGCAATCATTGCAGCAGGGATCAACAAATGGGGCATGAGGCAGGATGCGACTTTCCGGGATATGATCGCGGAAGCAGGTAAGGTATGTTTCGATAGCAATCCGAGAATAAGTAATAAAGACATCGAAGGACTGGTTACGTCCGGTGTCTATCCACAGCGCTCCGGTCCTCAATGCCATCCCTCGCCGGTAGCATGCGAAGTCCTGGGCGTTAAACCCAGACTGTTCCAGAATACCGATTGCCAGTGCCAGAGTGGTGCCGTCAATATGCGGATTATCTGGTCGGCGATTGTATCAGGATTGATTGATATAGGGATGGCAGTGGGATGGGAAAGGATACTGATCCCCAACCATGGTGAGCGCTATATTAATGCGTCGTTGGCAACTGACCATGATTGGGAACAGGGGTTCGGACTAACACCGCCGTCGCTATTTGCTCTGGCGGCACTTTCCCATATGGAAAAGTACGGCACGACTGAAGAACAGTATGCCAAGATTGCGGTCAAAAACCACAACCACTCTGTGAAGAATCCGAATGCCCATTTTCAGAAAGGGCTTACGCTCGAAAAGGCTATGAGCGCAAGAACAGTAGCGACCCCGTTGAAGCTATACGACTGCTGCGTGAATACCGATGGCGCTGGAGCAGTTATCCTCTGTTCTGAAGAAAAAGCGAAAGAATACTCTGACAATCCCGTATGGATTCTGGGTTGGGGTCAAGGTTTCACCAACTGGACCATTGCTAACAATCCTAAGGATTTGACAGACTGGGAAGGTGTGAGGATTTCAGGTCAGCTCGCTTACGAGATGGCCGGAATCACGTCTAAGGATGTGGAAGTGGCCGAATTGCATGACTGCTTCACCAATTCAGAGCTTATCGAATACGAGGAACTCGGATTCTGTCCCAAGGGCGAGGGCGGTCAATGGGTAGATGCCGGCGGAAATGATTACGGTGGAGATGTTATCACACAGCCTCGCGGGGGACTGTTGGCATGCGGCCATCCCTTCGGTGCGACCAGTATTGCTCAGGCTCATGAACTCTATCTGCAACTGAGAGGCGAAGCGGGTGAGAGACAGGTCAGCCCGAGGCCCAATATTGCATTAGGCCAGACGATGAGTGGCGTTGGAACCCAGAGCATGGTCACCATCTTTGGCAGCGACGATACCCAGCATTAGACTCAAGAAGGAATATGGAGGAAGATAATAATGGCAGAACAAATGGAATACTATACCGCGATGGATATCGTCGCGCAACAATATGAAGATACCACCAAGCTTCACTATTTCTACACTGCCCTGCGGGAAGAGAACAAGCTGGTTACTACCAAATGCAAGGCTTGCGGCCATATACCCTGGCCACCCCGGACACTTTGTCCTGAGTGCCTTTCTACCGATTACGAATGGGTGGATATGCCCAAAGTAGGGAAGGTCGCTTCCTGGACAGCCGCCTATGCCGGCATGCCGCCGGAGTTGCAAAGTAGAGCCCCGATAGTCTACGCGCTGGTTGATTTCGACAATGGAGTCCGCATATCCACAGCTATTCTTGAGTGTGGCCCGGATGAAGCCAAGACAGGAATGGAAGTGGAGTTGGTGGTTGGCGATGTCCAGCCTGATATGCAGGGCCGCCGGCGTGTAGCTCCATACATGAAACCGGTCGGACGGTAAGCCCAGTTCCTGGAATGAAAACGGCCAGATTCCCCTTACACGTGAGGGGCTGGCCGTTTTATTATGGATTCACTCGCCGTATGAGGTTAATTCCATATATCCCCGGCCGAGTATCTTATCTGCCTCTTCATTTAACACATCGACCGCCCCTTCCCAGTAGCGCACGCTCAGCTTCTGTTCCTGACCCTCCAGTATGGTCCTGATGATAAACGTTTCATCCGAGGGAATCAGCGTCATCCGCCACTCGAGGGGATACAGTCCGCCCACCGGACTCTCCCAGGTATTGAGTACTTCCAGTTTCACATCGCTTGCCTCAAGGCGGGTTTTTTCGCCCTGCGGACTGACGATGGTTCCCTGACTGAACGGATCGGCTTCACCGTTCTCTTGCCGGATTTGGTAATACATCACGTCCCGGCCGTCATCAAGCTGCATCGCAAACCAGTCCCAGCCGACCTGCCCATCTCCCAGGGCGCTCGTGCTCCACTCGCGGTCCAGCCATGCCGTTCCGGTGACCTCATGTTCCGTACCGTTCAGGGTGATTGTCCCCACGGCGGCCAGGCGAGTAATCGAGTAGTAATACGACGCATTCCCCGCCGCTTCGCTCTTCCGGCTCAGTCCACGGTCGCCCTGAAGCACGATACCTTTCAATGGTTCCACGCTCAGTGATAATCCGATCCCGCCGGTTGACGCCTTTAGTTCCCAGGGAAACGCGTTACCCTTCGGACTGCTGATTGCCCAGTCCTCGAGCCATACCCGGAATGGATCGAGCTCCGCTCCGGCCAGCCCCGC
>CAZDMY010000023.1:0-6497 GCA_964506405.1 uncultured Dehalococcoidia bacterium
CCAGTTATCCGTGAGTAAGTGATCATTCTGAAACAAGAGGTATGGCAGGTAATCAAAGTTTGTGTTTTTGCTAATTGAGGAATGCATTAATTATTAAGAGGGGGGAATTATGGCCGCTACATCAAGTGTTAACATAGAAATTGCAAAAATCGATGCTGCCAAAGCAATCACCGTTGCCCTGGTTCAGGGAAAGACCTTCCCTATCGAGGGTCCAACACGGGATCTTACCATAAATGCCGTGTGCACGATCTATAAAGAGGTCTGGAAAGCCATTAACGATCCAAAGCAAGACGAGGAAGAATAACGGGGTTTCTCCACCGAAGATAGACATCCCTCCACACAACTTGGTTGTCTCAGGTGATGACAGCATCCATTGCCGTATTACTGTGTTGCTGTCGTCGCGTAAATCCGCATTCATCCTGGAACCTCCAATCTCAACAGGCATCCTCGCTACGTGTTCGCATAAAAATTAACCCGCGGACTGCTATTTATTAAAGGAGCGGATTCGAATTACGATGTGCTATAATGGAAACGATTGGTCCGGAGGTTCGTTTTGAAGCTAAAAGGTACAGTACACAAGTATGGCGCTAATGTGGATACGGATGCGATCATTCCAGCCAGATATCTGAATATTTCTGATCCGCAGGAACTGGCACGCCACTGCATGGAAGACATTGATGAAGGGTTCATCGGCAAGTCCAGGCCGGGCGATATTATCGTTGCCACTACCAATTTCGGCAGCGGTTCCTCACGGGAACATGCTCCGCTGGCAATCAAGGCGGCGGGTATATCGTGTGTGATTGCCCGGAGTTTTGCCAGAATATTTTTTCGAAATGCAATCAATATCGGGTTACCGATTCTTGAATGCGAAGCGGCTGCCGGTAAAACCGAAAACGGTGATGTGATCGAGGTTGAACTGGAGACGGGATCGATCACCAACATCACCAGGGATTTGACGTTTCAGGCGGAGCCTTATCCGGATTTTATGCTGGAATTGATCAATGCAGGCGGCCTGATTGCGTACACGCACAACAAAATTGGAAGTGGCGGGAAATCAGGATGAAATTCAATATTGCTTTCTTACCCGGTGATGGTGTTGGCCCGGAGGTGGCTGATGCAGGTGTTCAGGTTGTGCAGCGAATAGGTGAAAAATTCGGGCATGAATTTGTTTTGAATTATGGCGATATTGGCGGAATATCCATCGACCGGCACGGTGTAGCCCTGACACAGGAAGTGCTTGCGCTTTGCAGGAAATCCGATGCGGTTTACCTGGGTGCGGTCGGCGGACCCAAATGGGACGATCCGTTGGCTAAGGTAAGACCGGAGGACGGCTTGCTGGCCCTGAGAAAAGAGTTGAAGCTGTTTGCCAACCTGAGGCCGGTTAAGGTATTTCCGCAGCTTAGAGATCACACCAACCTTAAACCGGAGATCATCGACGGCGTTGATTTCGTTTTCGTCCGGGAGTTGACCGGCGGATTGTATTTCGGCAAACCCAAGAAACGCTGGGAGACCTCGCGGGGACGGCGAGCGGTAGATACTATGGCTTACTCGGAAAAGGAGATCGGCAGGATCATACGTGTCGGGTTCGAACTGGCCAGAAAGCGCGAGAAACGGCTTATCTCCGTGGACAAGGCCAATGTACTGGAATCCTCACGATTATGGCGCCAGGTTGCTACTGAAATGGCTCCGGAATATCCGGATGTATCCCTGGAACATCAACTTGTGGATGCCTGCTCCATGCGGATCATTCAGCAACCAAAGGCTATGGATGTTCTGGTAACTGAGAATACCTTCGGCGACATCCTCACTGATGAAGCATCCATGCTGGCTGGCTCACTGGGAATGCTTCCTTCGGCAAGCCTGGCCCAGATTCCAAAAGGGGAATCGGCCAGAGCGTTTGGTATGTACGAGCCGATACACGGAAGCGCACCCCGAAGGGCGGGGAAGAACATGGCCAATCCAATTGCCACTATTCTTAGCGTGGCCATGATGATGCGTTATTCTCTCGGACTTGAAAAGGAAGCAGAGGCCGTAGAACAGGCTGTCCATCGTTCTCTGGAGGATGGCTATCGTACGTATGACATCATGAGCCCGGGAATGAACGAGGTGGGAACCCGGGAAATGGGCAGTGTTATATCTGAGAGAATCTAGCACAGGGAGGCACAACTTATGAAAAAGGTACTGGTTGTCGGATGCGGGGCATATATGGATAGTGGTTATGGCTGCCCCGGCGAATGGCGATGTCTGAAAGCGGCGGCCCTCGGCGATAACAACTTTTCCGAACCATCACAGGTACTGGCGTTTGTCCGATGCGAATGTCCGGGAAGGACTATCGGTTCTAACACCGGGATGGCTATTAAGATGCTGGATATGAAACCGGATACTATTTACTTAAGTTCCTGCATGGTTAATGCAAAACCTGGCTGTCCCTACAGTACACCGGAAGAATTTGCCCGGATACTGGAGAATACAACCGGTATCAAAGTGGTGCTGGGCACTCACGATTACCATTGATTCGGCCCTCAACTGCTGATTTGGTATTACTTGACAGCGCCTCCGTTAAACATTAGCATCAAATTGGGTCGTGCTAGGTGGGGAGCCAGCGGTGCCCTGTAACCCGCAATCCGCTATAGCGGGGCTGAAATCCCACTTGAGATCCGGCGTTTGTCCGGGACTGCTCCAGTCGGGTGGTGATGAGAGTTGAGTCCTGCGCGGCAGAGACCCATGAATCCCGTCAGGTCCGGAAGGAAGCAGCGGTAAGTGGTAAACTCTGGGTGCCGCAGGGGTGCTTGGCTTGAGCTATTCGATTGGGGTAAGCTGGATGACAGGAGCGAGGGTGGGTGCACGACCCTTAGATAATAGAACCAAGTGCCCAGGTTCGATAGAACTGCTATTGCATGTAATAGGGGATTATCCGATCAGCTGTAAACTCAACTCCGGCGTTCACCAATAGACGCGAGCGTTCGGACTGAAAGGCGGGTGTTTGCCCAAGGAATCCATCAATCTCCTTTCCCAGACGAAAAGCCTCCTTAGAAAATTCAAGCTCCACGCCCGTAAGGGCCTGGGACAGCACTTTCTCGTCGATTCGGTGGCACTGGAAGCTTCACTGACTGCGGCAGAGCTTTCTCCTGATGACCTTATCCTCGAAGTTGGCCCCGGACTCGGTGTTCTTACCGGGAAACTGGCCGAGAAAGCTAAAGAGGTTTGGGCTGTTGAGGTAGATGAAGGGCTTGCCGTAGCGCTCTCACATCATTTTGCCGGTTTACCAAACATTCGCATCGTTCAAGCTGATATTCTCCAGTATGATTTTGAAACGGCGCTGGCCGGTTCGAAATACAAAGTTGTTGCCAATCTACCCTACTACATTGCAGCCCCTGTAATCCGCCGATTTCTGGAAGCAGCGCACAAACCCCGTTTTCTGGTGGTTATGGTGCAAAAGGAGATCGCCGAAAATATGGTCGCTGCGCCCGGTAGGTTGAATTTGTTTGGCGTGAGCGTTCAACTTTACGGTCAGCCCTACATTGTGCATCATGTGCCTGCCGGCAGCTTCCATCCCAGTCCTAAAGTCGATTCTGCCATCGTTCGAATCGATGTTTATCGCGAGCCGATTGTTTCCCAGGATCCCACAGATTTCTTTCGAGTTGTGAAGGCAGGTTTCAGCACTCCACGCAAGCAGTTGCGAAACTCACTTGCTATAGGATTAGGGCTGGAACCCGATGCCGCCGCCCGGTTGCTGGTTCAGGCAGGTATCTCGCCGAAAAGGCGCGCGGCAACACTTACATTGCAGGAATGGTCTGCACTGTGCGATGCACACCGAACGGCTGCCAGCGGGGGAACTCACTCAGGGATATTGTGAAATGATCACTCAGAAAGCCCATGCTAAAATCAACTTGACGCTGGAGGTTCTCGGCAAGCGCGACGATGGATACCATGAAATCGCCACCATTATGCAAACCATCGATCTGGCTGACCTGTTTACCTTCGAGGAAGCTGAAGAGTTGAACGTCTATTGTCCGTATGCTGAAGGAATAAACCGGGAACTAATTATAAACACTATCCGCAAATCAATCGAAACACTACGCCGGGAGACAGGTTGCACAAGAGGTTGTGACGTTCGAATGGAAACAATTGATATACCGAGAGCGGCCGGACTTGGCTCAAGCGCCACAGATTCCGCAGCAGTTTTGAAGGGATTGAACCTGTTATGGGGACTGAACATTAACACTGGGGACCTCGAGCAAATCGCAGCTAAACTGGGTTCAGACACCCCGTTCTTTATCCGCGGCGGTACAGCACTTGCCGAAGGTCGTGGGGAATGTATTACGCCCCTTCCTTCGACAGATCCTTTTCGCCTGGTAATATTAAATCCTCATGTGCCTTGTTTACATAATAAAACAGCGCAGATGTACAGCACACTATCAACAGAGAATTTCTCTACCGGAAAGACAACTAACGAAATGATGATACAATTGCTTTACAGGTCCCGTATCGATCCCGGTCGATTCTTCAATACCTTCGAGAGTGTTGCTTCGGAAGTGGTTCCCCAGTTAAGTACATACTGGCAAAAATTTATTGAAGCCGGTGCTAAAAGGGTTCATCTGGCTGGTGCTGGACCAGCGATGTTTACCCTTCCCGAGGATGAGACAACAGAAAACAGTATAATAGAAGGACTTGCCTGCAGGGGAATAGAATGTTTAGTCACCTGCACTGTATAGGTAATTGTTGGCGCTGGGGTACAGAAGCTTGTTACAATAGTAGCGCTGCCGCTCTGATTTCCATTATTACTCCGGCAAGCACAAGCACACCCTACTGATGTCATTCCCGCCTGCACAAGGTCGATAGATGCGACTGGGCATGCAGGTTAACAAAAGGCGAATCAGGGTGGCAAAGAAATAATTGCGTGTTATAAAACGCAAAAATCATCCAATGCAGAAAGACGATAATAACAAATCCACTAAAATGATGTATGTGGATAAAATAAACGAACGATTGGGATGGAAACGTGTCGTCCTTGCACTTGGCGTGCTGGTTTTCATCGCCATTACGATTATCATATGGCAGTTGGATATCGACTGGAAAGAACAAATTCGTGCTTATGGTTATTTCGGCGTATTTCTATTGTCCCTGGGAACAAGTGCCACCATTGTGTTTCCCCTGCCGGGCGAAGTAGCTTTATTTGCAGCACCGGGAATCATGGGCCTTTCCTGGCTGGGCGTGTTGCTTCTGGGAATTATTGCCGGTATCGGGGCGGCTTTCGGGGAAATGACCGCGTACTATGCCGGTCGATGGGGACGGGCAGCGGTAACAGGCAGGCAAATGGCCTCTTATGAAAAGACGGCTCGCAGTATGAAACGGTATGGAGGGATGGCCATTTTTGTTTTTGCCCTGACTCCGTTACCATTCGATGTTGTCGGCCTCGTGGCAGGCACATTACGATTCCCGGTTACACAATTCTTCGTTCTTTGTCTAGCCGGGCGAACGGTTCGCGCAATAATAGTCGTCTATGCCGGCTGGTATGGGTGGGAATCTATCAAGGATATATTTTTCTAAAACGGAGAAGACGTGCCGCAAACAATAATAGAACAAACCTATGTTGCCCTTGATCTGGAGACCACCGGACTCAGCCCGGAGACCGACGTGATAATGGAGATCGGTGCCGTTAAATTTCGCAATGGCCAGACTATCGATACTTTCCAATCGCTGGTCAATCCCCATCGGACGATCCCTTTTAATGTACAACGACTATGTCATATCTATCAGGCACACGTGAGGTCGGCGCCGGACCTAAGTGATATCGCCGAAGATTTTAAGTCTTTTGTGGAAGATTTTCCGGTGGTTGGACATAATATCTCATTCGATATGAGTTTCCTTCAACGAGTTGGGATATGCACCCGGAACCAATCGTTCGATACATTAAGCATGACCAAAATGCTGTTGCCACTGGCAACTGATCGCAGTCTGGCCTCCGTCATCGAATACCTGGATATTCCACATTCGGCAGCACATCGAGCGCTGGCCGATGCGCAAATGTCGCGTGAGGTATTTTTGGTTCTATTGAAAAAACTGTATGAAATCGATTTAGTGATTTTGAGCGAATTGGCTAGACTGAGCGATAAGACGACATGGTTGGGTGATTTTCTAAATCAGGTCGCTACAGAACGGGGCGCGAATATACTACTCGCAGAAGCCAGCCTGGAAAAGGTGTGCTTTGGCCGGAAAAGATCCAGGCCGGCTGAGTCGCTATCGCCTGCGGAAACGCGAGCTTATCTGGATATTCAGGAACTTACGAGCTTTTTCGATGAAGACGGGCCAATCGGTCATGCCCTGCCCGATTACGAGAAACGCCCCCAACAAATCCACATGATGCGTGCAGTTGCGGATGCACTGAACTCAGAGGAACATCTGGTGGTCGAGGCTGGCACAGGTACCGGTAAATCAATTGCCTATTTGATACCATCGGCTATCTTTGCGCTTCTGAACAGTACGCCTGTCATCGT
>CAZDMY010000023.1:6507-10367 GCA_964506405.1 uncultured Dehalococcoidia bacterium
CCACCAACACCATCAATTTACAGGAACAGCTCATGCACAAGGATATCCCCGGCATGATCAGCGCAATGGCGGAGAGGGAGCATCTGGACGGACTCAAAGTGGTACAACTGAAAGGCCGCACCAATTACCTGTGCCTGAGGCGCTGGGATATTATGCGCAAAGCCGAGGGATTGCCTGCCGAAGCGATTGCCCTGCTCACCCGAATACTGGTCTGGTTACCTTCGACCCGGACAGGAGACCGCTCGGAAATAGCCATTGATTCCAATGAATCCACATACTGGAACCGGATATGCGCCCAGCCATATGACTGCCTTGGCAAACAGTGTCCATATCAACACCGCGGTTTGTGTTTCCTGTACCGCGCCCGAAAAGAAGCTGAAAGTGCCCATCTCATTGTGACCAATCATGCCCTGCTGCTTTCGGAAATCGGCAGGGGCGGACAGATTCTTCCCCCTTACAAACACCTGGTGATTGATGAAGCCCATCACCTGGAAGATGTGGCCACCAGCCAACTGGGTGTCTCCATACGAGAGAAGGATATTTACGACTATCTCGATCAGGCATTCCTCGAAAAGGAAGGCCTGCGGTCCGGTATAGTGCCCTATATCCAGTACCTGGCGGGTACGCAGGGAACACCCAATTCCGCCGAGCTCAATCAGCTGAGCAAGCAGTTGATCGGGCTGGTGGGTAAAGCTCGTAAAAAGGTAGCCCTGCTCTATACTGAACTGGGGACACTCTTGCAGAGTATGGGGCAGGGGCAAGGGGAATACGATCTCAGTATGAGAATCACCCCGGCCGTTCGCGCGTTACCGGCATGGACGGATGTCACCGGCATTTGTGAGGATCTGACGGATGTCCTCGAAGATATCTGTACTTTGCTGCAAAAAATTGATAGAGACATCGATGATCTCTCGGTAAACGAGACCATCCGCTTCCAGATGACAACCCTCATTAATCTGGGGCAGGAATTGAAGGAACAGATTTGTGCTGTCGTTCTGCGGCAGGATGAGAACTCGATTTGCTGGCTTACGCTGGGGAGGAGGAACAATATCATCACCCTTCATTCAGCCCCCCTGGAGGTAGGGCCGCTACTCAAAAGTCATTTGTATCTTCGGTTGGACACGCTGGTCCTCACCGGGGCTACTCTGACGACCAACGATAATTTCAATTTCATCCGGTCTCGTCTGGGTCTTGATGGTGTACAGGAACGTCACCTCGACTCGCCATTCGATTACCAGAATGCGTCTCTGATTTATCTGGTTGATGATATACCGCAGCCCGGGGCGAACGGATACTATGAAGCGTTGGGACGTGCTCTGGTATCGCTTTGCGGTGCCGCTCAGGGGCGTTCACTGATCCTGTTTACTTCCTATGCTGCATTGAGGCTGGTAAAAGATGCAATAGGGAATAAGCTGATGACCCAGGATATTCTGGTACTGGGGCACGGAATCGACGGATCTCCACGCAAGCTCCTGGCTTTCCTGCAACAGAATCCAAGAACCGTCATTCTGGGAACATCCAGTTTCTGGGAGGGTATCGATGTGCCGGGAGAAGCATTGAGCGTTCTGGGCATCGTCCGTCTGCCTTTCAACGTGCCGTCCGATCCGGTTTTTGCCGCCCGTTCGGAAACGTTTAGAAATCCGTTCAACGAGTATGCTTTGCCCCTGGCTGCCTCCAAATTCAAACAGGGGTTTGGCCGCCTGATACGAACGAAGACCGATCGTGGAATAATGGTCGTTTTAGACAGCCGTTTAAGTAAGAAGGAGTACGGTAAAATGTTCCTGAAATCGCTTCCGTCTTGTGGGGTAGAAAAAGGAACGATTCACAATATACCACAAGCCGTGCAATCATGGCTGGGAGTTTAATGAAACCGGACTGAGAGCCAGTCATATGCACAGAGTTAAGCGTAGTCGTAGGTCAGATCTTGGGACGAATGGAAAATGATAATGAAACCGAAATTGAGAGCTGTACAACCAAGCCTCATCGAACATGAAGGGGCCCCGTTTATTCTGCTGCGAGATCCTTTGAGCCTTGCTGAGGGATCGCTGCTCATACCTCAGGCTGTGGGACCGCTTCTGCTGTTATGTGATGGCGGCAGAGATATTAACGAATTGGAGCAGGCGTTTGGCGAATACACGGGTATTCAATTACCCCAGGGGTTTATGGAACAGATGATCGCCAAACTGGACGATATGTTTCTTCTCGATAACGGGCGTTCGGAAGAGGCCGTAAATACGGCGCTCGAGGCTTTTCGGGCGGCTGGACACCGGGTTCCTGCCTTGAGTGGAGGTGGATACCCTTCGGATGCCGGCGAACTAAGATTGCTGCTTAGTTCCTATATTGAGGGGCATACGGTAGAAGAACCGTCCGGTTTAGTTCGAGGGATTATCAGCCCGCATATCGATTATCACCGAGGGGGCGCAGTCTATGCTCAAGTGTGGCAAAAGGCCGCACTCGCAATTGAAAATGCGGAACGGGTAATCATTTTTGGTACCAACCACAACGGAGGTAAGAATCTATTTGGTTTCACCCGGCAGGATTACTCAACTCCATTAGGCGTCATATCTACCGATGTCGATACAGTCGACCGTATCGCCGGTATTATCGGCCACGATCTCGCTTTTGAGGATGAACTGTATCATATCAACGAACATTCCATAGAGCTGGCACTGGTTTGGCTTCAATATTACCTGGGGAATAATTCCAGCTGCCAGCTTATCCCCATCCTTTGTGGATCTTTCGAACGATTCGTTCATGGCGAACAGGAACCATATTTCGATCATGAGATCGAGGCGCTTATCGATTGTCTGAAGGATGTAGCCAGCAGCCGGCGTACGGTAGTTGTTGCGGCAGCCGATCTAGCGCATATGGGCCCGGCGTTTGGTGATCCGACACCTTTGAGTGAAGTACAGAAAAAATCCATTGGTGAGGCGGATGCGCAGCTTCTTGAATCGATGTGCCTCTCAGATTCCGATGCGTTTTATGCGGCTATCAAAAATGAAAGGGACAGCCGGCGCATATGCGGTTTAGCACCGATCTATTTGACGCTCAGGCTGGTGGGCGAAGCAAATGGTGACGTATGTGGCTACGATTTGTGCCCGGCCGACCCGATGAATACGTCGGTCGTTTCCATATGTGGTGTGGTTTTGGAGTAAGATCATGGTTCCATTAAATCAAAACCGGCTTCAGGATCACGTAGACGGCGAGCGGTATTCCCCAGAATCTCGATCAGGATAATCTCCGTTACCAGCCATGCTTCGATGCCCAGTCGAATGCACCCGGTATGTGTCTGCCCCCCACGTCCGAAGGATGCATGCATATGCAACACCGGCTGTCCGGATTCATTTGGGAATATGGTCCCGACCCCGGCTACCTCATGAACGCCGTCGAGCTCAAAGGGAATCGGCACTGGCGGCAGGACTTCCCCGTCATATGGACCAACCACCAGCTTTCCGCCGCTGTCGATTCCTCCGACCATTATGCATGCCGCACGCTGAAGATCGTGACTGGCAGCAAATTGTTCGATGATATCCGGCAGGCGGTCGCCGTCTTCAAGCCGGATGACAAATATTCTTCCTACACTTCCTTCGGAGTATTTCATGCTTTACCTCATTCCTGTGGACCCGTGCCCTCCGGTGCCGCGTTCAGTTTCCGAAAGAGCCTCAACTTGCTCTATGGATATTTCTGCCAGCCGGCCGATCACCAGTTGCGCTATACGGTCACCGTGATTGATCTCATATGAAGCCTGATCCCCGAATAAATACATCGTAACCAGTATCTCTCCTCGATAGTCGCTGTCGATGGTGCCCAGGGTAACCCCGATTCCCTGTGCGGAAAGACCGGAGCGTGGACGCACCTGA
>CAZDMY010000023.1:10377-14222 GCA_964506405.1 uncultured Dehalococcoidia bacterium
CACGTCGCATCCGGGGGGGATCTCCAGGGCAATGCCCGTCCCCACTTTTTGAGGATGTTTCCCCAGGATAATCGGGGCTTCGCCGGTAATGCAGGCAAATAGATCCAAACCGCTGGAAAAAGGAGTGGCCTTTTTCGGCAGTCTAGCTGCCGGATGTAATTTCTGCACTTTCAATCGGGCGGATCGATCAATCATTCTTTCATCCGCCCCAGACGATCCAGGATTTCAACAGCGCCGTTGATGATACCATCAATCACTTCCTTGACTGAGGGAATATCTTTCACCAGTCCGACCACCTGACCACAGGCCTGCAGCCCTGCGTCCAGGTTGCCGGTTTCCTGCAACTCCTTACCACGCTGCCCGGTGATCAAAGGCCGGAGTTCCTCAATACCGGCGCCCTGTTTTTCCAATTCGGCGACGTTCTGTGAAACCGGGTTTTGCAGCACCCGATGCGAATTTCTCAGGGATCGTTGCACCAGCATGGTCTGCGTTTCACGCGATTGAACCAGCCACTCCTTCACCCTGGGATGAACCGGGGCTTCCCTGGTGGCCAGGAAACGGGTGCCCATGTTGATGCCGTCCGCTCCGAGCGCCAGTGCAGCGACGAATCCGCGCGCGTCCCCAAACCCACCCGACGCGACTACCGGTATTTTCACTGCATCAAAGGTTAATGGAACGAGGATCAGTGATGTGACATCTTCTTCTCCCGGGTGGCCGGCACATTCGAACCCATCGATGCTGATCACATCACATCCGATCATTTCCGCTTTCTGCGCAAAACGCACCGCAGTGCACTTATGAATAACCTTGACGTCGGCTGCTTTGAGCTGGTCCATATAAGGTTCAGGATTACGGCCTGCTGTCTCCACGATTTTTACGCCTTCTGATATAGCGGCTTCAATGTAACCTTCGATATTTGCCGGCCGCATGGTGGGCAGAAGGGTCAAATTCACCCCGAAGGGATTTTGGGTTACCTCTCTGGTTCTGCGTATTTCTTTGGCAAGCTCTTCCGGTGAAGAGAACGTTAGTGCGCTCAATATGCCCAGTCCGCCCGCGTTGGAAACTGCACCTGCAAGCTCAGCGCGGGATACCCATTGCATCCCGCCCTGGATAATCGGATATTGAATGCCAAGAAGTTTGGTGAGTCTGTTACTAAACACGGTCGATACCTAATCGCATAAATGACGTAAACGGATGACAGGCGGGGCCTCGTGTTTGTGCTTGTGATTCAAGTGTCTTTGCCAGACAAAGGCAGTGATCTCGTCCAGTTGCTCAGGGTCAATTGCGTGGTAGTTTTGCAGGCAAAAGCGAATCCCCGCTTCCATTTCATCGTATGGATATCCCAGGTCGGCTTCATCCGTCTGGTTGGCCATAAGGCCTGCGGAGGGGGTCCGGTTAATGTTCTCCTCATCGATAATACCCTGATCTCTGAAATGCTCAAGGAGTTGATAAACTTCGGACTTGAATAGATCGCCGATCGGGAAAATATCGGCCAGAGAATCCCCACCCTTAGTATCGTATCCAATGAAATCCTCAGACAGGTTGCCAGTGCCGATCACGCGGACTCTATTATCTGGATTATCTTCAGCGATGCTGCATGAAAGCCCGTAGAGCACGCACATTCTTGCCCGGCTCCTGGCGTTGCCTTTATTCAAGTCTGAGGGATCGGATTTAAATAAAATCTGTTCATGGATTGCGTTGGCGATCGAAAAGACAGGTCGTACCAAATGGTTGATGCCGATGCGCTCTGCAAGCTTTGCAGAAAGCGAATTGAACGTGCAGGCATCGATATTATCATAAGGCATGCTGACGCCGTAGGTATTATGCGGCCCCAGTGCTTTCATACAAAGGATAGCTACCAGGGAGGAATCGGCCCCACCGCTCAAACCGACGACGGCAATATCCACGTTACGTCTTATTTCATCATATATGTAAGCTAGGACATGTTCCGGGTTGCGTATCATTCAGATTACCTTCCCAACGGGGTTCGCTATCATGATAACCGGTTCGTTAATGGATGTAAATGGACTGCTGGTTTATGATAGAATTGTACAGAAACCTCTAGAGGCGCTCAGGCGAACCCGATCATCGAAACCGGTACAGGGGGGAGTGTCGGAACTGGCAGACGAGCGTGACTTAGGATCACGTGGGTTTACCCGTGTGGGTTCGAATCCCACCTTCCCCACATTTATACCCTTAGGTGCAAAATGAACCGGATGATGGGCCAAATTTCTCTTGACATCCTCCTACCGGTATGATAACATGCGATAGTGCCATAGAATAACAGTGGGAGTTAATCAAAACGAAAGCTGAACTAAATTCGGTCTGAGTGAAGAACTCATAGGCGTGGTGCGAAACCAAGTAGCGGTTTGGGCGACACCAGGCCGCTACTTTTTCGTGTGAGAGACGACTCCTGCTGAGCACCTTAACAAGTGAATAGAGTTTCTGTTTGTTTCCTGTCGAAAGCTACTAAGGGCACGTGGTGGATGCCTTGGTGCCAAGAGCCGATGAAGGGCGTGGCTAGACTGCGATAAGCCCCGGCTAGCTGTCAAGTAAGCTGAACCGGGGATTCCCGAATGAGGCAACTCATTCGCCCAAAAGGCGGATACTCCCGGCTGAACACATAGGCCGGGTAGAGGGAACCGGGGGAACTGAAACATCTTAGTACCCCGAGGAAAAGAGATTATTCCCTGAGTAGCGGCGAGCGAAAGGGGAAAAGCCCAAACCGTGTGGCTTCGGCCATGCGGGGTTGTAGGGCCTCCGTAACGCGATCCGCGAGTAGGTAGTAGAACAGGCTGGAATGCCTGGTCATAGAGGGTGAGAGCCCCGTATACGAAACCCAATAGCGGCGCAGGGGGTACCTGAGTACCACGGGACACGGGAAATCTTGTGGGAATCTGGGTGGACCACCATCCAAGGCTAAATACTCTTGGCAACCGATAGTGAACCAGTACCGTGAGGGAAAGGTGAAAAGAACCCCGTAAGGGGAGTGAAATAGACCTGAAACCGCGTGCTTACAAACGGTCAGAGTTCGCCTTGTGCGAATGATGGCGTGCCTATTGAAGAATGAGCCGACGAGTTAATCTATGTAGCAAGGTTAAGTCACTCAAGTGACGGAGCCGAAGCGAAAGCGAGTCCTAATAGGGCGTCAAGTTGCATGGATTAGACCCGAAACCGGGTGAGCTACACATGGCCAGAGTGAAGTTTTGGTAATACCGAAATGGAGGCTCGAACCCACCAATGTGGCAAAATTGGGGGATGAGCTGTGTGTAGAGGTGAAATGCCAAACGAACCCGGAGATAGCTGGTTCTCCCCGAAATGCATTGAGGTGCAGCCTCGAGTGATGACCTTCGCAGGTAGAGCTCTGGATGGGCTAGGGGGCGAGAAGCTTACCAAACTCAACCAAACTGCGAATGGCGAAGGATTTAGCTCGGGAGTGAGTCAGTGGGGGATAAGCTCCATTGGCAAAAGGGAAACAGCCCAGATCATCAGCTAAGGTCCCCAAGTGCAGGCTAAGTGGGAAAGGAGGTGAGGTCGCAGATACAGCCAGGAGGTTGGCTTAGAAGCAGCCATCCTTGAAAGAGTGCGTAATAGCTCACTGGTCGAGTGGCCTCGCGCCGAAGATGTAACGGGGCTCAAGCCTGCCACCGAAGCTATGAGTTTAGATTATATCTGAGCGGTAGGGGAGCGTTCCCTTCAGCGCTGAAGCTCAAGCGTGAGCTTGGGTGGAGCGGAGGGAAGTGAGAATGTCGGCATGAGTAGCGTAAGGCATGTGAAAACCATGCCCACCGAAAGCCTAAGGTTTCCTACGGAAGGTCAATCCGCGTAGGGTTAGTCGGGCCTAA
>CAZDMY010000024.1:0-2344 GCA_964506405.1 uncultured Dehalococcoidia bacterium
AGCGCCCTTCTTTTCAACTAAACTCTCAATTTCACACAAAAAATCTTACACTACCGCGACCTGGATATTCTGGTTACATTTTCTGACGAAGCGGATTGGAGCTTACTTGATCATTTACGAATGGAAAACGAATTGCAACAGATACTCAAGCGCAAGATCGACCTGCTTACGAAACGGTCGGTCGAGCGGAGCCACAATCAGATGCGGCGGCAGACAATATTGCAAACTGCTGAGGTCGTGTATGTCGCGTGATACGGTTGTTTTGCTGGATATCGCTGGCGATAAATTGCCTTAATGGCATAGGCCGGATATACCTTTGCAGCACCCCTTAGTTGCTGAGATTATAGCACAAATATCTGAATAGGCCAAAACCTGTTATACCCCTCGTGCTGCAAAGCTGAATAGAAACCTATTTTGAGAGCGAAACAACGCCCAAACGAGACTGCCCATTAAGGTCACTTTGATTGCCTTGTTTATGCCTCGTTCAAAATCTCCAGTCACTATGGGCGATATCCTCACAATAAAGGAAGCTGTTTAGTTTTGGGCGGATAGAAAACACCTATGATTATGAAGGGATTAGGGGCTCTTTTGTGGTTCGCTTTTGTGGTGCCTACAAATAGGTGAATATCCTTTTTGCTGGAAAATTCGTCAAAGTACTTCCGCCGAACCATTTGATTCGCTTTGGCCTCATCTCCATCAGATCGCCTCAGGGATTTCCAAAACAAGGTACCAATTTCCCAATCTTCGATCATGAGTTCTCGTGGCTTTGCATCGCCTTTAGTGAGAAAACGATATGAGTAACGGTATGGCAAAGCTTTCACTAGTCTGCGTTTGCGAGCCTCTCCATTGGCACCAAGCTCGTAAAAACTCCCTTGCTGATTTTGAACCAACCATTTGTCTTTCCACTCGCGGTCCTTTTCCTCAATAACAAAATCAACAATTTCCAACGGCTTCAAAGTTCCCAGAGAAATTGACTGAGCTCCCTTCGAAAGACGAATGAGCTCTTCGAGTGACTCATAAACTTCATTTAGGACGTAATGACGGCGGCTAGCCCACTGATTTTCTGTACCGATGTTTCCCACAACGCTAATCATCTCGTCTAATCCATTTAAGGGGCGATAGCTTTCAGGACGAAAGTCATTTTGGTTACGGACCAAATCAAGTTGAATCCAGCTATACTTAGGGTATTTTTGGTCACTACGTAGAAAAGATAACGGTATTGGGTATATGCGAATCCACCTCTCCCCATTTAGGAGACCGGCAGTACATACCAATTCACCATATTTCCCTGAAGGTAATGGATATGTTTTGACTGTAACCAGAACGCGAGCTGATGGTAGTCTTTCAGGTAAATACACAAATGCCTTCCAAGGCCGACCTATAAACTATAAATGAACCACAGGGGCTTCAAATCTCGGGGTGCCCCTTAAATGGTCCGCCAATTTGTAGCGATGGCAATGCCTATATTCAGCTTCGAAACACGTTAGGGCAATCCGTTTAGATTGAGAAAACAGGGTTAACAATCGTTGAATCACTTCCTGCTGTTTAGCGAGAATTTCCTCCGCGTATTCCCTAAATAGTTGCTGATATTCAGCTTCTGAGTTGAGATTCTGCCGTTTATCAGATGGAATGCCTAACTCTGGCATATGACAGTATTTGATGCCAACACTCTCGATGTGATGACGGAATTTGGTTTTTTTAAAGTCAAACTTCATGGATTGTGGATTGCTTCTCACATCAATAACCATTTCGATATTGTTACTTATCAACTTATGTAGATAGGCATCAATGGTGAGTCCTTCATATCCGATGGTAAACAAACAGGAAGATTGGTCAGTGTTCCAAGCACGGCGCACATGTGCTAATTCCGATGGTTTGAGAGTATCTGTAAGAATTTCACTGCGACAAGTAAATGCCGGATAATTCAAGTAAGCCTGCCTCAATAGCGCTTTCCCTCGCAATCCCTCATACATGGGAAGCATTTTCTTGGTCAAAACCAATCGATCATTTGGCGTCAAAATATCCAAAAATGATTGACCACACTCAACTTGGAAATCAGACGTATCTTTCAAAAACCCCTTTTGCGTCAGAGTGATTTTGTCTTGTGCTGCTACAGCACTATAGGCTCCATACTTGTGAGGATAGAAATCATAGTGATTTTTCTTTGAGTGTTGGCAAAACATAAATAGGAGTTTCTGGCAGTCAGTTCTTTGCAAACTTCCGCCAAAAGCCTCGATCAACCCTAATAGTATCTTTTGCCTATAGTACATTTGCTAGGTTCCGAATCAATCCTGTCTTCTATAATTAGAGACGAAATTAAAAGTTCGTTTGATCCATCCTAGCT
>CAZDMY010000024.1:2354-14143 GCA_964506405.1 uncultured Dehalococcoidia bacterium
GCTTACAACAGGGACAGGAGTCAACCACAAAACACAGGCTTCTCCGCTTGGGATTTGTGCGCTGAGGCATATCGCTCGATCGGCGAGATTGATCATTGAATTCAAACGGGGTATGGATAGAAATACTTTCATGGGAGACACAAAGACCCAGTCTGCAATCGAACATCAGTTAATGGTGATGGGCGAAGCTGTGAAAAGATTATCGCCAGAATACCGAGAGAGGTATTCAGAAATACCCTGGTCTCTGGTTGCCGGAATGAGAGACAAACTCATTCACGGATACGATATTGTGGATGTAGAGGAGGTTTGGAAAACCGCAAGCGACGATATCCCCGAATTACCCGATCACATTGAGCCACTACTCCCTTAATTGAAGTAATCGATTCTGGCATCCAATAATCACCATTTTTGCTATCCGATCCAGCTTCTTTTCAGCACCTGTGAAAACCCCTCTAATTCAGAGGACGTTTCTTTACCTCCTGAAATTCTCGCCAGCATATCTTTGTGTACGTAGTGCTTGCAAATACATGCTATAATGTTCCCAAACCCGATGATTAACAGAGCAGCACTCATCCTCAAATACAAAGAGCCTTTCATTAAATGGGCAAATGAATGCGATCCGGATGACGATGAATTCACTGTCACTCTGGAAGAGGCCAACCGGGAACGGTATGTATATTTGATTTCCGATAGTGACGCCGAAAACGTCGAAAAGTGGCTTAAGACAAATTACCGAGAGTTGTTTGAATGGGAGCTGGAAGGCTGGTGCACAGATGAATCCCTTTGGCCGGAGAAACTTGATTATAAGCTGTTTAAGAAATGGTTCGAAGTTGAGTGCCATTCTATGGTGTTCGATATGGTTGGTGGCGAGATAGTTGATGATGAATTGGACACTTTTTAAGTCTAAGTTTAAACCGTACAATAATATATCATATCAGGAGAGAGTAAATGGGAGATAAAGGAAAGAAAGACAAGGGCAGGAAAGAAACACAAAAAAAGGCGAAGCTCACATTAAAAGAGAAACGGAAACAGAAGAAAGAGGCTCCTAAACCGGTATAGAAGGTGAATAGAAACCTCTACTATCATGAATAGATGGAGCCTTTACATCATCCGATGTTCGGATAACAGTCTTTACACTGGCATTGCGAAGGATGTGGGTAAGAGATTTGATGAACATCGGGGCAATGGGCCGAAGTGTTCCAAGTACCTTCGGGGTAGAGGGCCTCTAAGGCTGGTGTTTGAAAAATATATCGGTTCGAAAAGCGAAGCGCTTAAAATTGAAAGCAGAGTTAAACAACTGCCCAAAGCTAAGAAGGAACAAATATTAATTAATCCCGTGGTAATTCAGCATGTGATGAAGGTAGGTTTGAAGGAGGGCTCGAAGAAATCAAGGATAAAACCTGCATCATTATGAAACAATAGGGGCATCTCACCTTAATTCAAAGTTTGTTGTCGTTTCGTTTTCAGCCATATTGGCATATGTCTTCCCTCCAGGGGAATCTGGCTCCAAATCCGTACATTTCACCCTCCCTCTTGTCCCTCCCGTCGAGGGAGGGAGGAAAAAACACTCACAGATCAGCTTTGCTCATACTATAAACCGAGTGCGGCGAATGGGGAAGGGTAAGCCGTATGCAGATTTGATCCCGTTCTATGTTTCTTTCCTTAATAATAGCGCTTGACGCTATTAGCGCGTTGTGTTATTATCTGCTCAGATGATCAAATCGTTCAGGGATAAGGAAACTGCCCGCATATTCCGCAGGGAGTATTCAAAATCGTTTCCAACCCAAATACAGCGAGCATCATTTATGAAGTTAAACATGCTGGATTGGGCGTCTGACCTGAAAGATTTACGTGTCCCGCCTGGCAGCAGGCTGGAAGCATTGAAAGGTGGCCGGAAAGGTCAGCACAGCATCCGTATCAATGATCAATGGAGAATCTGTTTTACCTGGAAAGCTGGCGATGCGTATGATGTTGAGATTACCGACTATCATTAGGAGTAAAGTTAATGAATAAGAAGATACCGCCTGTTCATCCAGGTGAAATTCTTTTAGAGGAATTCCTGCAGCCCATGGGAATCAGCCAGTATCGGCTTGCCAAGGATATTAACGTTCATCCTCGTCGTATTAACCAGATCGTCCACGGTAGCAGATCTGTTTCGGCAAATACAGCTCTTCGACTGAGCCGGTATTTCGGCATGTCTGCCCAGTTCTGGCTCGGGCTTCAAATGAGGTATGACCTGGATGTAGAGGAGGACCATCTGGCAGGCAGGCTTGAAGAGGAAGTCAAGGTCTTGTAATGTCCGTCCGTGGCCAATAGAAAAGAGCGGGCCGGTTTTCCTTTTCCTACTCTCATATGCCAGGCTGCCAGAGGATACTATTTTCTTCAAACGGTATCGTTATTGACAAATCACCCTTATATCCGGTATAGTCTATTACCAAAGATACTACGGTAGAGCGAAATATTTAACGGTGTATAAATAATGGCCCCGGACAGAGAGGCACTGGTCCAGCGTTTTCTTGAATTGGGAGAGGCACTGTATGAACTCCTTTCCCCGACGTTCTCTTTTGACAAAATAGCCTCCGATGTTACGGTGGCCCAGTTGAGGGTACTGGTCATCTTAAGAGACGGGGGGCCGACAACGATGAGTTCACTTGCCGCTTCGGCCCGGGTGGTACCTTCATCCGCTACAGGTATTGTGGATAACCTGGTGGGAAGGGGCCTTGTATTACGCGACGCAGACCAGATGGACAGAAGGCGGGTTATCTGCCAGCTCTCACCCCAGGGTCAGGAAATGATAAACAGCCTTTGGACTCAGGGACGTGCTCAAATAGAAACATTGCTCGACGCCATGGACGAAGATCAACTTGAGCATGCCTGCGAGGTTACAGAGTCGATTTATCGGAAAATGATTAAAGAAGATAATTGATTCGTTTCGTCTTATTATAGTATTAAGGAGGTTTTGCATGATCCCGATAATGGAATTCCAGAAACGATCTTTAAGTGGGCCCGTCATGAAGGCGGATGAATTCGATATGAAGTTTTCATCCAAGATAAGGGAACTGGTTGCCAAGTATGAAATCAAATACAACCGGGATGAAGTCGTGGTCGATGATGCCACCGCCGACTCCGTCTTCAAGGCTGGTGTGGAACTTCTGGCCGACATTGGGCTTTATCATATGGATACCGAACGGGTTGTAGAATTCACCAGGGAAGAAATCGAGCAAATCGCCAGAGAGTATTGTGCGAACCCCGGAAAGCATACCTTTGGCAAAGGGAAAGACGAATGCACGGTGGAATTCCGTACCGGGGCCGACAGCAGGCCACCAGTGATGTTCGCTGGCGGAGCCGGGGTTGCTGAAGAAGAATGGTTTATACCTATGGTGCAATCGTATGCTCAGGAAGAATCCGTCAAAGCCATAGGCATTTGCCCGGGGCTGGCCCGGCTGGGTGATATCGAACCGAAGGCAGGAACCCTGAGCGAGATCGCAGTTGGCAAATGGGAGCAGCAGGCCATCAAGGAGGCTGTCACCCGTGCGGGCAGACCGGATATGCATTGCGGTTTATTGTGTACGGTGAGCAGCATTGGTGGAACAATGGCCATGATCGGCCCCGGGTTGCGGGAGGCGCATAACACCCAGATCGGCGTCCATATTATCCCGGAGCAGAAGATCGACTGGGCACGGTTGATTCTTTCGCAGTTCTGCCAGGATCGAGGTATTGTGCCCTGGCAAAGTTCCATGTCGCTGATCGGCGGCCTTTGCCGGGATGCGGCTGACGCCGCGGTCGGACTGGTGGCCAACATGCTGGGGCAGATTGCCTATGCCCACGGGCCCATGTGCAGCCTTTTTACCAATCATCTGGATGGCAGAATAGCCACACGATCGTGCTACTGGGCACACAGCGCTGCTGCACGGGCTGCCGAGCGAAACTGCAAAGTGGCGATCGGCGGGGTGGCCGTGCCCACCCCGGAAACATTCAAAACGGAAAACCAGATAATTCACGGCACTGCGATGGGCTTAGCCGCTACTGCAAGCGGGCTGGCCTATTGCTGGCTGGCAGGTGGATGCGGTCTGGATGCGCGCATTATCGATGAAGCGCTGACCGCCTGTTCCGGTATGGACCGGCAAAAAGCCAACGAACTTGTGGAAAAGATTATGGTATACTGCGACGAGACCAATCCGAAGGAAATGCCGCTGGAGATCCCCTACACTGGCATGTATGATATCGAAAAAGTGCAGCCTTTACCGGAATATGAGGCAACAGCAATGAGGGCCAAGGAGAAGCTGGCCGAGTTTGGGGTGCCGTTCAAATAAGAATAGTTTACTCATCCCAAGTAAAAAAAGGGAGCCCGCACGGGCTCCCTTTTTCACAATGGATTTTATCTCTACAGGCCGATAATACAGCAACTGACCACCGGGGCATACGGTTCGTTGCCCATGTTATGGGCCAGAGCCATTTTCGGATCCTTCGTCTGGCGCTCTCCGGCCCTGCCCTGAAAGTGCAGGTAAGGTTCATAGAGCATTCGGATACCGGAGGCCCCTATGGGATGCCCGAAGCATTTGAGCCCGCCGTCCGGCTGCACCGGCAGGGAACCTGTCAATTCAAATGTACCCGCCTCGATATCCTCTTTGACTCTGCCCCTCTCGCTGAACTGCAGGTCTTCCATGGTGACCGCCTCGGTAATTGAGAAGCAATCGTGCACCTCCGCCATACTGATTTCTTCGCGCGGATTGGTAATCCCGGCTTCTTCATAGGCAGCGATCCCGGCCCGGTATGCCTCCTCAACATGAGTATAATCATAGTCGGTTAGCATTCGACCCGATGTCGGGCTGGCGCAAATCTGGAGCGCCTTAACATAAACAGGGTTGTCCTTGAATTTTTTCGCCATGTCCGGCCGAACAATGATAGCGGCAGCGCCACCATCGGAAACCCCACAGCAATCAAACAATCCCAGCGGCCAGGCAATGATCGGTGCATTGAGCACCTGCTCCAGGGTTATCTTTCGTCTCAGGTGCGCCTTGGGATTAAGGGACCCATTGTAATGGCTTTTAACGGAGATTTTCCCCAGCATGGTTTTTCCCTCTTCGGGGGTCAGCTTGTAACGATTGAAATACCGGGTGGCCATCATGGCGAACACGCCGGGCATACTGGATTCATAGTGCGTTCCGGTTCGGTTCTGCATTCCCGGCAAACCGCTCATGCCTTCGTCTTTGAGTTTTTCATAGCCGACAGCCAGGCATATATCGTACACTCCTGCTGCCACCGCATATGATGCCCCGCGGACTGCCTCGTGACCTGAGCCACATGCGTTTTCAACGCGGGTTACCGGTTTGTACTGGAGTCGAAGCGCCTCGCTTACGGTTCTTCCGCCGTTACCACTGAACAGCGTACCACCCCAGACGGCGTCCACATCGTTTAATTCGATACCGGCATCTTCGAGTGCTTCGTTGACCGCATCAACTATCAAGTCCGTAGGGCCTTTCCCCCATAATTCACCGAACCTGGTGCACCCCATTCCCACAATCGCTGCTTTATCTTTAATGCTCCCTGGCATATCTTTCCTCCTTTATCGAACTGGCCGGGCTTTCCAGTGGTACACACTTAAGCCCCGATTGACTTGCATCCTGCGGAATGTCATCTCTACCTCTGATCCCACCTGTAGTTCAGCCGGGTCTCGATCGGTAAGATCGAAGAACGCCCTGCCACCACCTTCGAAATCAATCAGCACTACAGAAGCAGGCGGGTCCGATACAGGGGCAAGGTTGTCGTGGGTATAACTGAAGACAGTCGCCTTTTTCCGTGAAAAGTTATAATCATCAAAATCATCCTGCGCACCACAATTGGCACAGATACGTATGGGAGTAGTGGCGGCCGCCCCGTCGTCGTACTGGACCGTGCCGCATTTTCTGCATTTTATCCCCCACAATCCGATCTGCTGCTTGTTCTCCCGCCACATGGCCGAAAGCCGGGCCGGCGTCTTGGTGGGTCGCCGCGCTTCTTCCTGTGGGACGATGGCTCGCCAGGTCATATAGGCGTTGTAACCTTCCATCATCTTTTTAGAAGCCAGATGCCCTGTAATACCACGGCGAACGGGGAGTTTCTCGATGGCATCCGTGACCTGCAGGATGAATGCTTCAACGCCATCGCCACTGCCGGCAAAGAGTATTCTGTCGCCCGGTTTGGCCGTCTCCAGGGCGCTTGCCAGCATCATCAGGGGCTGGGCACATCCAGTGATCCCGACATTCAAAAACAGCGTAAACGGATCTTGAACCTGAGCGGGATCGAACCCGGCAGCTACCGCAGCTTTGCCGTGCCGGCGCCCATCCACCGGACTGTCGAACACTACTTTAGCAAAATCTTTAGGTTCCAGCCCGTATTTCTTCATGATTCCAGTAAGGGCCTCGGGAATGATCTTGGAGTATCCTTCGTCCATGATCATACGGTCCTCCCAGGTCCGCAGGAAGTGGTCATCAGCCGCCCGCCATGCACCGACAAGTTCATCCGATATGAAATACGACCCTTGTATCTCAGCAATGACGTTTTCCTTACCCAGGAGTACAGCACCGGCGGCATCTCCCAACCCCTGCTCGGTCATTCCGGCCGGAGCCGCTGTGCGAGTATCCGCAGCCGCGACCATCACGCTGCCAGCCGTTCCGGCATCGATGGCATCAACCGCCATCCCGAAGGCGCTGGCACCCGCCCTGAGCGACGTGTTGATATCCACCGTTCGAACATCCCGCCGCATATCGAGGGCAATCGACATTATCGCCGAACACTGTTTCTCCTTGTAAGGTGAGGTGGTGGTGGCGAAATAGAGGGCATCGATAGCCCGGCTATCTAAATCCCCCAGACAATCCCTGGCGGCTTCCACCGCCATGGTCACGCTATCTTCATCGAAATAGGCCACCGCCTTCTCGCCGGGTATTCCAAAGCCACCCCAGGCATCAACGCATTTCTGGCGCTCCATTCGATGCCAGGGGATATATGCTCCGTACGCTATGATTCCAGCCATAGACATCTCCTTTCCAGAATAGAAATTATCGATGGAGAGACCGGTAATAACGGCAGCTCTCCCATTCGGCAGGATTCTAACATCGATAAGAACAAATTGTCAAGTGTTGGCCGGTAATTGATGCCACTGTATACTACTTACCGGCCAATATCAAATCAAAAAGTTCACACCTCAGCCCGTGATGTGTACTACTTGTCAACATCTACTTGACAAAAACGTGACTTTTAGTTATACTTGCCGTAGTTTCGGCCCTTCGGTTCATAAGAAATATCCGAAGGGCCGAACGAATCTCTGGCTATGAAAATCTGCCTACTGTGTTACCGCGGGAAGCCCAATTGCGGCGGACAGGGTGTTTACATTTACTACCTGTCCCGTGAATTGCAAAACCTTGGCCATGATGTCCATGTGATCTCCGGCCCTCCTTATCCGGTCGTTGAGGAAGGCATCACCCTCCACAAGCTCGATAGCCTCCTTCTCTATGATCGCCCGGAGCGGTTCCCCAAAGATTTCCCGTGGCGCAACCCCACACCATTGAACCTGTATGAATACGGAGCTGTATGCTTCGGCACCTTTCCGGAGCCTTTTACATTCAGTCTCAGGGCGTTTTCCCTGTTGCGCAAACTTCAGAAGACCGAGAAATTCGATATCGTTCACGATAACCAGGGTCTGGGATACGGTATGCTGTTGATTAAGCATCTGCTGAAAATCCCGGTGGTGGCCACAATTCACCATCCTGTTACCGTAGATCGGGATACCGACGTTGCCGCTGCGCCCAGTTTCCGGTGGCGAATGCGATTGCGCATCTGGTACTCTTTCCTTGGCATGCAAAAACGCGTGGCCCGGCGTATGGACCGGCTGATCACCGTATCTCACAGTTCGGCTAAGGATATCGCAGGGGCGTTTAAAATTGATATGAACAAGATGAAGGTAGTGCACAACGGGACGGACCATGAGCTATTTAAACCGTGTCAAGGTTCCGAAAAACTACGCAACAGCATTATCACCGTCAACAGTGGGGATTCGCCCATCAAAGGAACCGATTACTTATTCCAGGCCCTGCAGATGCTGCGAGACGGGGCATCTCAGCCAAAACTAACCATCGTCGGTCAGTTATCTCCTGAGAGCCGTAACATGCGGCTGGTAAAGCAGTACCAGATAGAAGATATGGTGGTCTTCACCGGCCGCATTGAGAACGAGGAGCTCGTTTCATTATACTCAGCTTCAGAAATCGCTATAGTGCCATCGCTCTACGAGGGCTTCGGGTTTCCCGCTGCCGAAGCAATGGCCTGCGGAACTCCGGTGATCGCCTCAAAGGCCGGAGCCCTGCCGGAAGTGATCGGCGAAGATAACACAGCCGGGATCTCCGTACCGCCGGCCGATGCCAAAGCGCTGGCGGGTGCCATCAAAGAACTTTTAGCAAATCACAGTCTGCGCAAAGAAATGGGGCTGGCTGCCAGAAAACGCGTGGAGGACCACTTTAACTGGCGCAGGGCCGCCCAGGAAACCGTCGGCGTGTACGAGGAGCTTCTCAATGCTCACCGTTGACTATGAATTACTGGAATTACAGGATGGTGAACGGGTGCTCGACCTGGGGTGCGGAGAGGGAAGGCATACCTGGGAGGCATGTAAACGCAATGCCGGCATTTTTTGCGGACTGGACCTGGACCACGTCAGCCTCACTAAAGGACGCCTTGTCCTGTGGGAAATGGACCAGCAAGGCGCAAGTAAAGGTCAGTGGCTCCTGATACGTGGCAGCATTTTGAGACTGCCGTTCAAGGACGGTACCTTCGATAAAATAATCTGCTCCGAGGTCCTTGAACATATACCGGACGATCTGCATGCCATTACCGAACTGAAACGGGTGCTGAAGGACGATGGCGTCCTGGCCGTAAGCGTCCCCTCCTATCTTCCGGAAGCCATCTGCTGGAAAATATCCGACGAATATCATAATACACCCGGCGGCCATATTCGGATTTACAAAGCCAGGGAGCTTCGTTCCAAGCTGAAAGAGAACAATCTGCATATCTATGCCGTCCGGCGCAAGCATGCGCTTCATTCCTTTTACTGGATATCCCGCTGCCTGTTTGGTCCCGGGAACGACAAAGCTTTCTTTCCTTCTCTTTATCACAAGTTCCTCGTTTGGGATATGAAAACCAATTACAGAGGCGTCAAGCTTGTTGATGATATACTGAACAATGTGTTTGCCAAAAGCATCGTCTTCTATGCCCGCAAAGATCAAATACAGAACACCTCAGCACGAGTATAGTCCATGCACCCCAATATTTTAGAATTGCTCCATTTTTCCGCTGATTTTATCGTTCGAAATCAGCTTCCCGGCGGGGATATTCCCTGGTTTAAGGGTGGAAAAACCGATCCCTGGGACCTGACGGAGTGCGCCATTGCCCTGGATATCTGCGGCAGGCATGAGCAAGCCCGTAAAGCATATCTTTGGCTTTGTGAAATCCAGAATCCGGATGGGAGCTGGTGGTACAGCTACGTAAACGGGGAACCGCACGAACGAGCGAAAGACACCAACTACAGCACGTATATTGTCGTCGGGGCGTGGTGCCACTACCTGGCTACAGCGGACAAAGCGTTTCTGGAGCAGATCTGGCCATCGGTGGAAAAGGCACTCGATTTTGCGGTCCGCCTTCAACAGCCCGAAGGCCATATTCACTGGGGAATGGACGAATTCGGCAATATCTGGGATGAGGCTCTGATTGCCGGTTCCAGTTGCGTCTGGCCGGTACGCTCGGTATCCCCAGGCCCGAATGGGAAGAGGCGAGCAATCGGCTGGCTGCCGCTATCAGGAACCGCCCCGAGTTGTTCGAAAGTTGCGGATTCAGCAAATGTGATTACGCGCTCAGCTGGTTCTATCCGGTCCTGACCGGGGTGGTCAACGGCGACCGAGGGAAAGTTCACCTGATGGATCGCTGGGATGATTTCGTTATCGAACCCAGGGGATGCAAATGTGTAGTCGCCGAACCCTGGTGGGTTACCGTTGCCGAAACCGCAGAACTGAGCATGGCCCTGATTCGCGTCGGTGAGCGGCATAAAGCGGAGCAATTGCTTAAATGGATCCTCGAACTACAGGATGAACCCGGCGTCTTCTGGGCCGGCATCAAGATACCGGAAGAGATGATCTGGCCCGAGGAAAAGCCCACCTGGGTTGCCGCCGCACTGATCATCGCCGCGTCCGCCTATCTGGACGAGAAGAACAAGCTGGCCGCCGTTTTGTGGGGCCGGTTCGAAGAATAACCCCCAGTGGAGGTCGTTAATTGAATCCCTCATTCCCCCCGGATTTCGTCGGATACGAAAACCTGATTGACTTCCTTCAGCAAAGGAACATACACCAATCGGCTGGCGACCTCGTTGAGATCGGCGCTTTTATGGGAGGCGGCACCGTCAAGCTGGCCGGCTACGCCGGTGAACACAACAGGAAATTATATGTGGTCGACGTGTTCGAGCCGGCCCTGGATCAGACGGTGAGCCGCGGAGGAATGACCGCTCAAACCGTCTACGAAGCGTTTCTGGAAGGACGTTCCATGTGGGAGGTCTATCAGGAGGCAACACGCGATTTCAACAATATCGTGACAATTCGTCAGGATTCAAAAAAGGTAAGCTTTAGAGAGGAACAGCAGTTTATATTCGGCTTTATTGACGGCTGCCATGAGGAATCGTACGTATACAGTGATTTTCATCTCATCTGGCCTCACCTTGTTTCAGGGGGTGTTCTGGGTTTTCACGATTTCGAATATCCCGACTGGGCAGGTGTGACCCGGGCGGTGAACCGGATACTGGTTGAATACGGCGATGAAATCCAGGAGACCGTAGAGATACCGGGGGTTTACGATATTCGTTCGCTGATGGTGGTTAAGAAGCCGGCGATTTCGGGCGGCACGACACAATTACCACATCGCTGAGAGATGGGGCATACCGGGCAACACGATCCAGCATATCCAATATTGCATCAGATACCCGCTGAGGGCATTTGTTTAAAAACGATCCCCACCACGGCACGCCGAACAACAGGGATACCCCCCGAATACTCTTGATCTCCATGTGCTGCCCAGCCATCTTCTTCAAATTGGCACAGGTAAACCGATAAGTATGATCATCGGGTATATCCCATACCATTTTACCTTCAACTTTTCCGAATCCAAGCGCCCCCTTCAGCCAGCACACCGCTTTTCCAAGCTTGAAGCCCAGGCTTTCGAAATTGGCAATGGCTATGATCACCGTTCCTGTAGGTTTTGCTGCCAGATTCATCTGCGCGAGAGCAACGGACGGATTCGGGAAATGGTCCAATGATCCTTTACAGTAGACTTTGTCAAAAGCGCCCAATTTGAATGGCAGGTTCTCTCCAATGGCATGAACCAAGGCCATATTTGCATTATTCTGGGTGATGTGCTTCCTCGAACAAGTAACCATAACATTCGAAGGCTCCAGCCCTATTACTGTGGCCCCTCTCTGGGACACAGTGACACCGTCCGTCGCCTTGCCACATCCCACATCAAGTATCAGTTCACCTTTTCGGGGATCGATAATAGCATGGGTAACCTCGACCATTCGGCGAAAGAGAAAGGCTACTTCGGGATTGATGACTTCAGGAAGCACATGATCGTCATCCCACTCCAGATCAATTTCGGCATGTTTGGGTTGAAATGTTTGCATAACCAGGTTCCTTGGCTATGTTAGCATTGCACTTGGAAAGATGCAATCCGGGTTCGTGTCTGTAAATCGATTAAAACAAGGGGGGGGCGAGCCATCCGGCTCG
>CAZDMY010000025.1:0-13993 GCA_964506405.1 uncultured Dehalococcoidia bacterium
TATGATCGGCATGGTCATGGGTTCCGAAAACGAGATTTGCGTTTGTCACTTCAGTAGCATTGAGAAGTGGAGGGATAAGGCGATCGGGTCCGTCCGAGAGAAAGGGGTCGATATAAAGGACTTTACCTGCCAGTTTGACTATGAAACTGTGCTGCCCCAGCCACCAGAAGGCGCATTCACCTTCTACCAGCGTACAGGAATCGATATCCCCAATCAACGCATCATGAACTAACATGGTCATCGGCCCATTTCAATACCACTTTGATCGCGTCTCTCCAATGCCGTGCGATCTCCACAGCTTTCCCGTATTCCCAGGCAGGTATCTCATGCGTGATCAACTTTCTCAGAGGAACATCTCCTTCTATTGCTAAACTGACTGCTTCATCCCAGGCCCCTTCGCTGGCATTGGAACCGATCAACTCCAGCTCATTGAGGAGCAACTGATTTGCCGGGAAATCGAACCTTGCCTGTCCATACTCCCCGATTACCAGAATCTTGCCTTTTTGGCCGGCCACATTCAGGCAGGTCTGAAGTGCCGATTGAGAACCTGAGGCTTCAATAACATTGGGGAAACCTGATGGTATTGTTGTGATAATCTCATCAACGAGTCTATCACCAGACTGGTGATAATTAATCGTTTCATCCGCTCCTGTTTCACAGGCCAGGTTCAGGTGCGAGTCACGCCCGCCAACCATTAGAATGTATTCCACTCTGTTCTTATGGAGAAGCGCTGCCATCAGCAGTCCGATGGGCCCATCACCGAAGATGACCGCAGAGCTTCTATCTTCCAGGCGCAAGCGCCGCATTGCTCTCAGACAAACCGCCAGCGGCTCGATAAGCGTAGCTTCCGCAGGGGAAAACACTTCAGGCAGAAACCGCAACTTGTCAGCCTCGGTGATGAAAAATTCTGCATATCCGCCGGGGTGTTCGAATCCCACCTCACCCCCAACTGAAAGGACATTTTCCCCCACGCAACGGCGGCCCACCCATCCGGTATCCACCCCATCTCCAATATCGTCCACGGTCCCCGACCACTCGTGTCCGGGGATAGCCGGGCAGGTTATCCGGTCCCAGCCGGAGATCATGTGCAGATCGGTGGCACAGATACCACAGGCAGCGGTACGGATTCTAACCTGTCCAGTTGCCGGTTCGGGAATAGGCAACTCTTTCAATTCCAGCTGATTCGGCCCCGAGTTGACGATCGCTTTCATGGATTGATCATCACCTTGTTTCGTTCTCCGGAAGCCATACATTCGACCGCGTCATGGATTTGAGAAAGCGAAAAGCGATGGGTAATAATCTTTTCCGGGTCAACCAGGCCACACTCCATTAGTTTCAAGGAGCGATGCATAGCCAGCGGAGTGGTGCCGAAGCTGGCATCCATTCTGCCTTCGAGAAAATGAGTATTCCCGCCATCCAGTTCGAACTTCTCATGGGTGGTTATCCCGAATACATTCCACTTTGTGCCACGGCGTCGCAGGTCCACCATGAGTTTAACCGCCTCGATCGGCCCGGCTGCTTCCACGACAAGATCAGGCCCCTCAGGTATGATTTCATAAACTCGTTTGACAGGATCACAATTGGCTGGATTGACACACTGAGTAGCACCCAGATCAGCGGCATGACGCAGTGCATATTCAGAATTGTCCACTGCAATCAGCCTGCCGGCACCGGCCGCCCGCGCTACCATCAGGCACAACAGTCCGATACCGCCAACGCCGATGATAACCACATCGTCACCCACCTTCATTTCACTGTACTGGATCAATCCTTTCCAGGCACCCGACAGGGGTTCGGTGAGCGCCGCAGCATCAAACGAGATCTCCGGCGGTTTATGAAAGAGGCAGGTCTGGCGGGTTTTCATATACTCGGCAAAAGCGCCGGGCCAGACGTCATCAGGCCCGTCTCCACCGGTAACGAAGGCGTTTTTGCAATAGTGGGGATTACCAGTTCTGCAATTATAGCAAAGTCCGCAGGAACCGGACGGTTGCACGGCAACCGCATCGCCTTCTTTAAAATGAGTCACTCCGGGTCCGATTGAATGAACGATCCCGGCCGGTTCATGACCGAGGATAAGCGGGAAGGTAACGTTGCGACGAATTCCTTTAATCGCCTTATAGTCGGTGGCACAAAATCCACAGGATTTGATCCGAACCACTACCTCGCCTGCGCCCGGTTCGGGATTCGGAACTTCATCCAGAACCAGATCATTGAAATCTTTCAGGACCGCTGCAAGCATTGATCTTACTCCTATATCGAATCACTTTTCTATCCGATTTACCCCTGCAATCTCCCCCAGCCAACGGGCGCTGGGCTTGACAATCCGTTCCTGGGTGGTCCGGTCGACTTCGATAAGCCCGAATTTCGGCTCATAGCCGAGCATCCATTCATAGTTGTCAAATGCCGACCAGGCATAGTATCCACGGATATCCATTCCGTCCTTCAGGCAATTTGCCACACCTGCAATCGCCCGCCGATAGTATTCAATACGGCGCATATCATCTGAAGTAGCGATCCCGTTTTCAGTTACGATCAGTGGCACGTTTGCTATCCGGTTGGCGTGCCGAAGTGTAGCCTCCATAGCTTCGGGCCAGAACTCGACGCCCATCTGCGTCAGCTCCACTCCCTCTTCCGGAGCCAACCGGCCTTCGGGGCCGAAGCGAAGGCGGCTGTATGATTGCACGCCGACGAAATCGTCTCCCCGGGCGGCTTCCAGGTAAACATCCTCCAGTTCATGGCGAAGACTATCACGAACCGCCTCTCCACCTTCGACGGCCTGCATATCATCCATGGAAATGGTCATCCCCACCGGGATATCCGATTTTATGGATTTGATTGCTTGTACAGCTTGTTTGTGAGCCTTTAGAATAACCTCTCGACCTTTTTCGGAAGGTGTGAACATGAAGCTGTTTACGTTTTCCGAAGACGGTATTGAGAGGACGGGTTTTGCGGCCTGCAAAAACCCCAGTTCCTGAAGATCGAGACCGGCCAGGTGTATCCGGTTGATCACCAGGGGGATGTTCACTTCATTGATGGTGCAAACACTATCGATTAGATGGCCAAGTCCGCTTGTAACCCGGGCGCAGTACCGGGCAAATCTGCCCGGCGTATCTTCGTTTTCCCAGCCACCCCGGGAGATCAGCCAGCGGGGCGAGGTGAAGTGATGAAACGTTACCATCGTTTTCAGGTTGTGTTGCCGGCATGCTTCCAGTATTCGCCGATAGTGATTCAACTCAGCTTCAGAAAAGAACCCTTCCTCCGGCTCGATCCTCGCCCACTCTATGGAAAACCGATAGCTGTTGAAACCCAGTTCAGCCAGCAGTGCGATATCTTCCGCATAGCGGTGATAGTGATCGATGGTATCACCCGAAGGTTCGGCAAAAAGCGTTTCGGGCATACGTTCCAGCAGCCAGAAATCACTGTTGATATTGTTTCCTTCCACTTGATGTGCGGCCGTTGCCGTGCCCCATAGGAAATCTTCCGGAAAATCGAACGGCATTAATAGTCTCCTCTTCGTAATTAATCCTCGATTGCGTTTCAGGTATTGACCGGCAAATACCTGCCAGCTTTTAAAAGCATAGCATCAGTCACCGGGAATGTGTTGCGTGAATATCGCGTATATTATGCGTACATTTTATACGCAATATTCACAGCAATAAATACCTTTGATCGAATCCTTTTTCTTACTTATCGAGCTTATTCACTGCACTGATAGTCAGGAACACAGAGCTCATTTAGGTTTCAGATAAGAAGGAGCGGGAATAATCTCGTGCGAGGCTACTGTCCATCGCTCCACTGCCTGATAATATCAGTCCCTGTTACCGCATCCGGGGCGAATGCATCCGCTTTCACCTCTTGAGCAAACGACTCGGTTAGTGCGGCCCCGCCGATGATTACCCTGGATACCCCTCTCAAACCGGCATCGTTCAACGCCTCAATCACCTTACCGACCTCCGGGGCAGTAACAGTAAGAAGGCAGGACATCCCCAGCACTAAAGGTCTATGATCTTTAACAGCCGTTACGAAAATGCTGGCAGGCACGTCCACTCCAAGATCGATAATATGGAAGCCCGCGCTCTTGGCATAGTTTATGAAGATATTCTTTCCCAGATCATGAAGATCACCTGCAACCGTTCCCACCACTACGGTTCCACGCATAGATTTCGCATCGGCAACCATGAACGGCGAGAGCATCTCCAATGCTGCTTTAGCGATTTCCCCGGAGTACACCAGTTCCGCCAGGAACCATTCCCCTTCCTGAAATCTCTTACCCACCACTTGCAAAGCCTGTGTAACGGCGTCGGCGGCCTCGGAAGCCGTAATCTCACACTTTCCTTTGACCACCGATTCTATACCATTAAGCGTTGCCGTCATATCAAGTGCAAGGAGTGTGTCCATTATTTGTTGGTGCATATCGGTAGTCATTTGCAGGATTTCCTCTCCGTATCCTTCGGGCTTAATTAGAGCCGTGGCTTTTTCTAGGAACAATGCATAATAGCCGGGCTACCGTGAATCCTATCGTCATGGCTCGGAAAGCACCGGATACCAGTTGACATCGTCTCTGATGAGGTCTTTTCGGCCCGCATCCATTTTCAGGATTCCCATCTCGTTGGTGATATACCTTTTGGTATCTGAAAAACTGTACGCGTCGCGTTCATCGATCGATTTTGAGTAGGATTGCGCCGCTTCGTACAGAGATTCTGAACTGAAGTCAGCTATTCCCGCATCGCCGATAGCATTCCCCACAATCTCCAGCATCTTGATGTGGCTGCCAATTGCCATATACCCGCTTCCCCTGTTCATAATGTCCTCCCTGGAATTCGGGTGGTACCTGCCGAGCAGCTCGTTGAATATATCGATTTCTTCCCCTGATTCATGCCACCACTTTCCCGTGTAGATAATAAGCATACCGTCAACGTCCGGCCAAACTCCACCCTGCTCGAGTTGTTTCATAAAAGCGGTATGCGGGCTCCCACCGATCAGTTTTGCGTCGCTTCCGGCATTTCTGAGATCTTCCACGAAGGTATTCATAAGAGTATTCGGGAAAACGTAATCACAATTCTTCAACGCCTCGACTTCCTTATGCCAGTCGAATGAAAACTGGGTCAGGAATCCGCCGGCGTATTCAAACTGATCGGGATGAACCTGTGCATATTTCCCCATCGCCTCTATAAACTGTGCAGAATAGGGTTCCATCCAGGCGGCACCACCAATTTTCGCCGGACCTTGTTTTTGATAATCCCAGTCATTTTCCGCAATCCAATGGAGAAGCGTATAAGCTTCATGTTCCGGTATGGTCCCTAAACTATATACATACCCGGGCGGCTCAATGGCCTCATAGTTCCCAACCATGGTAAAGAGCACTTGTTGATCTGACTGTACGTGTGGTCTTAGAGTAATGGCCACGCCGGGTGCTGCGGTCGTGATTAAATCCACCGATTTGTGCTTGAGCCATTCATATCCGGGGATGGTTCTGGCGGTATCCATTTGCCCATCCCAACTGATTACCTGCAAGCTCACACCCGGAATGATGTTTTCCTCGTTGTAATAACGGACCGCGTCTTCGAGGGCCATGTCGACCAGTTCAATCCCGGTAGCCCCCGGGCCGGTTATATCGGTAATATTACCGATCTTAATGGTTTTCTCGGTAACATCTGGGAGATAATGGTCGCTGGCAGTATCGGATACACTGCGGTCATTTTCACTGGAACAGCCGGCTAGTACCGGTACGGACATCACGAGAACAAGTGACAGGTAAAACGAATACACCGAAATATTTTTACGAATTATGCGTTCGGATGTACACAGATTAAACACAGCGATCTTCTTAGAAAAGGATACTTGCTGACATCGATTCATTAATTGAAGCCGGTTATTATGGTTGTGTCAGGATGGGATACCAGTCAGGATCCTTTCTTGTAAGGGTTTCGATTTCAGCACTGGCTTCTTGAATGCACAGGTCGTTGGGCATATATCTTTTTGTTTCTGTAAAGCTGTAACCTCTCGGCCGGTAATCCCACGAGTAGCTCCAGGATTGAGCCGTCTCATAGAGTGCCGCCGAATCAAAACCCTCAGGGCCGGTATTTTCTACCGTCTTTGCGATGATGTCGAACAGCATCCGCAAGCTGGTTAACGCGCCGTAACCGGAGCGTCCGGTGATCTCCTCTTCCTTCCCCGGATGGTACGTATTCAGAATCATTTTGTTGAATTCCACTTCCTCAAGCGGTTCGGTCCACCAGGCACCCCCGAAGAGAAACAGCATTCCGTCGATTGCCGGCCAGGCCCTGGCATCACTTACCTGCTCAAAAAACGCTGTATGCGCATTGCTGCCAATCAATTTGGCTTCGCTGCCCACATTTCGCAAGTCCTTGGCAAATTCGTGCATGATAATGGGAGGATAAATATAATCGCATTCTTTGAGGATCTCTATCTCGCTGTCCCAACTGAATTTGAAATCGGTCAGATACCCGCCCGCGTACTTGAATTGATCCGGATGGGCTCGTGCATATTCCTCAGTTGCCTGAAAGAAGGCGGACGCATATGGCTCGGCCCACGCAGCCCCGCCAATTTTAGCCGGGCCGTTGTTTTTATAATCCCAGTCATTTTCAGCAATCCAATTTAGAAAGGTATACGCGTCGTATTGCGGAACACTTTGCATGCTGAAGACATTTCCCGGTGGCTCAATCGCGCCAAGTTCACCTGAATGCGTAAAAAGAACCATTTTATCCGTCTCCAGTCTTGGCCTGAGCGTCGATGCCACCGCGGGAACACATGTCACCAGAAAATCAACATTTCTATGCCGGAGCCATTCATAACCGGGAATCGTCTTGTTCGGGTCCAATTGGCTGTCCCAGTGTATGACTTCGAATTGCACGCCCGGGATCAGGTTATTATCGTTGTAATAGCTGGCCATATCTTCAAGCGCCACATTGACCAGTTCCATCCCGCTGGCCCCGGCCCCCGTCAGATCAGTTATGTTGCCGATCTTAATGGTGAAAATAGCTTCAGGCATTTCCTGAGTTTGGCCGTTATCTGCCGTAGAAGAATCGCCCCCGCTACAACCACTCAGTAACGAGAGGAAAAGTCCCACTAGTACCGCCGCAATAAGAATCACTCGCATATTTTTCGCTCCTGATGGCTTGCCGTTTCATCTGATAATACACTTTTCGATTACTCCGGGCAAGCCAAATGATACCCGCTATCGGTGCCAGACGAGTTTAACTGGGGAACATATCCCTGGGATCGATACCGCTGGACAGTTCGATAATGTAACCGAACACTTCAGTCGTATCCACATAGGCCCATTTATGGAACGCTGGGTCTCCGCCGGTCTCGATGCAGGGAAAACCGGCCTTTTCTAAGGCTTCGACAGCTTCGCCAACGTTATCCACCCGGGCATGCCCCAGATGATGAATCCCTTCTCCGTGTTCATCGAGGAACTCGCGATAGGTGCCCTTTCCCTTCACCGGCTCAAGTAACTCGATCATCAGTGACCCCAACATACAAAAAGCTGCCTTGAAGCTAAGATCGGCAGGATTTCCCCTGAAAGTCATCGGAATGGTGGATGAATCAACCTCGACCGTCTGCCACTTATCTACCCCCAGAACGGTTTCATATTTTTTCATGCTTTTTTCCAGGTCACTCACGACAATCCCGACCTGGAAAAGCTCAGAGACTTTGATAATGGAAGGAAGCGATTGATTCATTTTTATTCCCCTGTAAGCAAGTTATGGCTCTAACACCGCCTTAATAGCGCCTGATTTCCGATCACACGCCACTGAAAAAGCCTTCACCGCCTCATTCAGCGGAAAACGATGCGTTATCAGCGCACCGGCAATATCCGGATTTCTGGAGAGAAGTGCTGTGGCAACATCGAAATCGCGTATGCCGTTGCTCTCCGCATACATATAAGAATTGATGATGGTAGTTTCTTTCATCATGGCTGTGAGCTGCGGGAACGAAATCCCTGCCCAGTATGTGCCTAGCAGGAGTATCTTCCCTCCGGATTTACACAGGCTCATGGCCTGATTGATGGCACTGTCAGTCCCGGCACACTCGACAACGAGATCGTATTGACCTTCAATCTCTCCAGCACCCAAACGCCGGCCTATTTCTTTCTGGTGATCGTATCGAGCGGAGAGCCCCACCTCAGTATGATTGGCTCTGGCAACCGCCACCGCACAAAGACCAATTGTGCCTCCACCAATGACAGCTACCCGTTGCCCAGCTTCGATCCCCGCTTTGCGCATGCCGTGCACCGCAACCGCCAGGGGTTCGATAAAGCACGCATCTTTCACATCGACATTTGCCGGCAGATATACCAGGCACCTTTCCGGGACAATCACCTCATCCGCCATGCCGCCGTTTCTGGCAATTCCGAGCACGATCAGCTTCGGACACAAATTGTACTGGCCGGATTTACAGTATTCACATTCGCCGCAGGGAATAGCGGGTTCAACCGCCACCGGTGTTCCATCATCCAGGATACCCGCGATTTCATGTCCGGCAATGAACGAGCCGGGGAAGTTCATCTCCAGCATGTGGAGGTCGGAGCCGCAGATACCAGCCGATTTTACGAAAACACGTTTACCTTCCTCGTTAAGCTTATCGATTTCCCTTACTTCTATTTTCCCATCATCGAAATAGACTGCACGCATGTGTTCCCTTCTCCTGGAGGATCAAATATCTCCAGTCATCTCCTGTAACCCAATGCTTTCCACCAGCTTTCTCAGGTGTTCCATCTCCGTTTCTGATGGCGGTTCCAATCCATCAAGCGGATAGATCATATCATACTGGTTGTACTTTGAAGTTCCCATTTTGTGATAGGGGATCAGTTCGATACGGGTGTAGCCGAGTTCCGATATGAACCGGGCGGTTTTCTCTATATTGTCAAGATCGTCGTTGCAGCCGGGAATAACCGGAACACGGATGATAACATCCTGAGGTTCTTTCACAGAGAGAATTTTCTTCAGGTTGTCTAATATCTGTTCGTTTGATTGCCCGGTGAGTTCCTTGTGCCGCTGAGGATCCATGTGTTTGACGTCCATCTGTAACAAATCTACATGATTGAGAATCTCTTCAAATTGTGCCCACGGAGCGTGCCCGCTGGTTTCGATGGCTGTGTGTAAGTACTCCGCTTCAGCCGCTTCAAGAATGGCGAGTGCGAACCGGGGTTGCGCCAGCGGTTCACCCCCCCCCAGCGTGAGCCCGCCACCGGAACGCCGGTAGAAAGGCCGGTCCTTTTCCACCTCCGCCATGACCTGGTCCACGCTCATCTCCTCACCCACCACCTTTAGTGCTTCCTCCGGACATGCCTCGGCACACAGCCCGCAGACATCACACCAGACTCGGTCTATAAGCGGTTTCCCGTGCTCATTTAATCGTATCACCTGGATAGGACATGCTTTAACGCACGGCGCACCACACGCCTCGGAGCCCGTGCATCGGGCCTTAATGAACCCCAGTTCCGGCACGCCTTTTTGTGATTCCGGATTGGAACACCACAGGCACCTCAACGGGCAGCCCTTGAAGAATACCAGCGTCCTTATCCCGGAGCCATCGTGGAGGGAATACCGCTGGATGTTGAAAATACGGCCGGTTATTTCTTCTGTCATCGTATACCATCAATTCCCTCTCCCTTGAGGGAGAGGTCAGGTGAGGGTGAAATCATCGTTTGATATTTTTCAAGTCACTGTGTACTCAGCTTAAGTTGGCTTTCACCCTCCCTCAAATCCCTCCCTTCTAGGGAGGGAAGAGTTACTATCTCTCCCCCAATGGGCAAGAGGACAATACGTATTCTATCTTCTTAATTCTAACTTGTAGCTTCCTATTTTCATACCGCATGCTCGGTCCGGCTGATGATATCATCCTGGACCGATTTATCCAGCTCCACAAAGTATGCGCTGTATCCCACCACGCGTACTACCAGGTCTTTGTAACTCTCCGGATGCACCTGGGCATCTCGAAGGGTATCGGCATCCACCACATTGAACTGAATCTCCCATCCACCCAGGTCGAAAAAGGTCCGTATCATATCGGCCCATTTCTTCATACCCGCCTTCGTTTGCAGTGGCCCCGGGTGCATCTTCATATTAAAAATGGTTCCCTGCACGACATTGACGTGTTCCAGGCTGGCCACCGATTTGATGGTTGCAGTGGGTCCGTTGACATCCGTCCCCTGTGCCGGTGAGCAGGCATCACTCAATGGTGTCATAGCCTTCCGTCCATCAGGAGTAGCGCCGCAAAGCAGCCCATATCCCATGTGAGCCGCCACCGGTGCAATCGTGGCCCCATATCCCTGACCAGGTATCGTCTCATGACTGCGCAGTTCCTTGAGTATCACGTTAAGGCAATCCTTGGTGATGTTATCTACGTATGGATCATCGTTCCCGTATTTCGGGGCCCGCATGCACATCTCCTGGATTTCCGGCCCCGTTGGAGTGGTGGTAGTGTCTTCAAAATTGGTATTAAGTGCATGCTGCAGTTGAGACATCGTAATGGCCTTGTCGTCGAAGACGAGCTTTCGGACCGCCGCCATTGAGTTGGCCATTGTGGCAATGCCAACGATGCACGCGATCGAAGCCCGGTTTCCATATATCCCACCACCATTATAGTAACTCAACCCCCGCCCTATACAATCATGAGTGAGCGAGGAGAGATACGGGCAGGGACGGTGATTGGCATGGGCTTCCACCATCGGGAGCTGTTGCAGGAACATCGCAAGGGCAAAACGCTTCGCGACTTCATTGAAGACGTCCAGCATGTCCTCATACGTATTCCAAGTCAGCATGTCACCCAGATCGGATGGTAATGGATTCCCGGAAACGGGGTCCCTTGCCTGAAGCATCAATTCAATCAGTCTCCCCAGGCTCATGGCATGATACGGAATGCCCTCTGTGCCCTTCCCGGCAAAGACGATCTCCGAGCATCCGATAATGCAGTAATCGTACGCATCTTCTTTAGTGATACCGGGAACGTAGGCCAGTTGGCTCGGGATGATCACTTCATCGTTAAAGAGTGCCGGATGCCCGCCGCCATGTGCTTTAATCGCCTCGCAACACTTCATCAGGAACTTATCCGGTGTCTTCTTGTGAATTCTAGCCGATACTGTCGGCTCGTGGAGGAGCATGTTGCTGGAAACCTCCAGCAGCAGATAAGACAAATCGTTGGTGGCATCGTATCCGTCCCGTGTCTGGCCGCCAATAGGCAACTGGATCCAGAAGGGATAGCCGTTGTGCGCATAGGTGAGCAATTCGGGGGCGGTGCGGTTCGATTCGGCGATCTTAAGCCACAAACATTCCAGAAGCTCCATCGCCTCTTCTCTGGTGATAAGTCCTTCTCTAATATCCTTTTCGTAAAATGGGTAGCAATACTGGTCCAGCCTTCCGGTACCTATCGAGACACCATTAGTCTCGATCTGGACGGAATCCATAATAAAGACAACCGTTTGCAGCGCTTCCCTGAGATTTCGTGCCGGATTGGCCGGAACCCACTCGCAGGTCTCGGCGATTTGTTCCAACTCCGCTTTCCTTCGCGGATCCGCTTCAACCGAAGCTTTCTGGCGCGCGAGGTCTGCAAATCTCCTGGCCCAGTTGATCACTGCCTTATCCGCAATGATCATCGATTTCAGAAACGGCACTTTGGTGTAATACTCCGGACTGGCCGGATCCAGCCGCTTGATATGTTCTTCCGCCTCGGCGATCATCGAATTTAATCCGCGTTTTACAACGCCTTCAATATCCGGGGCAATATGGCCGATACCGCCCTGCTTGGCCATCTGAATATCCAGGAAAGTCACCTTTTCAGCCTTGCGAACCTCATCAGTGGTGAGGGCATCGGCTATCGATGCCATGTTTTTCCCCGGCCAGTATTTCAAAGAGCTTTTCAGCATGTCCTTATCTTCATCGCTGAGTATCCAGGGGTCGCCCTGCCTGGCAGATATAGTATCCAGTTCCGGTTCCAGCCACGTTTCGTCGTATTCCGGAAACAAGAATACTCCCCTCGGTCTGGAAGCGATATTCCCCACAAGGAGCTCTTCATCCTGAATCCATATCGGCACGCCATTAAGGACCTTCTCAAAGGCCATCGCCTGCCGGAGCGCCGGCGTGAGAGCCTCCGTCTCCTTGTACGATTCGGTAACCAGCACACTACGGTCCGCACAAATACTGGGTTTGCTTCCCAGATAAGCTTCTTTCAATTTGCGAGTTCTTTCAGTGCTCGGACGCTGCTTTCCTTTCGATTTAGTAGCTGTTATTGTTTCATTTACCATCACTTACTCTCCTGCAAGAAATCTTCATCTTCGGCCTCCCGATATAGGCAAGTTTATCGTTTCCGTTCATTCATGTCAATTAAATCGGCCATGATGGTAAAATTGACCAAAATTATGTTATCATAACGTCCATAAAGACACCCGGGCAGGTACACTATACCGTATTACGTGGAGTGAAATCCAACAATCGCGGAGTGGCACTTATGGCAGAAAATCGTCCGAGAACAACTGAATTTGATGATTTGGACAGGTCTCTGATCCGAGAGCTGGATATCGGACCCCGGCAGGGCTACCAACAACTGGCGGATAGGCTTCATACCAGTCGGAACACGGTTCGCCGTCGGCTGCAGCGGCTTCTCGATGAAAACATGGTCACTTTCGTCACCCTCACATCTCCAACAGCTATCGGGTATCAAACCCATACTACAATGGCGATGACCACCCAACCCGGTGAGGCAAACACGGTTGCGATGAAGCTTTCATCTTTTTCTGATGTTACCCATTTGATGACAACAACAGGCCGCTATGACATAATCGCCGCTGCACTTTTCCCTGATCTGGAATCCATGCTTGATTTCATGGATAGTCAATTAGGTTCGGTCCCCAACATATTAAGTATTGAATTGATGATTCTTGTGAACTGGATGAAGTTCTGCTTGAATCCCCTGACCGCCACCAACCACGCATTTCCAGTGGTTCCCAAACCTCACAAACTGGACGCACTGGATCTATCCATCATTCGGGAACTGGAAACCAAACCCGAACAAACCAACCAGGAACTGGCCGCCAGACTGGATATCAGCAGGCCCACCATTAAGAAACGGGTTCGCTCGCTCCTGGATGATGATATCGTCCGCATTGCCACCCTGGTGAATCCTGCCATTATCGGATTCCACGTGCTTGCCGTGTTGCTGTTCAGAGTACGCCCGGGTACGATACGATCGGTAGCAGCCACCTTGACCGCCCTGAACGAAGTATCCAACCTGATCATCACGGCAGGCTCGCACGACATGATTGCCTACGCCAATTTCCGGGATTCCCGTCATATGTCGGATTTTATTAACGATCGAGCTATCCGCATACCGGGAGTGATCCGGGTGGAATCGATGATCGTTCACAGCACAAAGAAGGTCGTTTTCAGTATGCTGGTTCAGGGCCTGGGGCCGGACGTTTGATCATAGTATTGCCGTCAATGTCATATCCGTAAATCCCTGAATTTAGTTCACAGTTTTTAGTTCCCTAACAAAGATATGCCACCAATGCACGAAGACACCAAGCTATTTGTCAGTATTCCCCCAATTCGTCCCCTGTACTCCGTGTCTCTGTGGCTCATTTCCCATTTGGCATTTGGGCTTAGGAATTTGACATTCGTCCCCGGCACTCAGCACTCAGCACTCGATACTCGGTACCCGGTACCCTGTACTCCGTGTCTCTGTGGCTCATTTCTCATTTGGCATTTGAGCTTAGGAATTTGACATTCGTCCCCGGCACTCAGCACTCGGTACTCGGCACTCGGTACTCGGCACTCGTCCCCTGTACTCCGTGTCTCCGTGGCTATTCCTTCCATTTGCCATTTGAGCTTTGGTATTTGACATTCGTCCCCACATGTAGTATTTTCAGTGCAAAGGATATGCTTGTTTGGGATAAAACGAGCCCGAAAAAATGATAAAGGAATTTGCCCTGATATTGGATGGGCACGAAGGATGTCAGGTCAAAATGCCCTGA
>CAZDMY010000026.1:0-11904 GCA_964506405.1 uncultured Dehalococcoidia bacterium
ATGGTGTCACAGGCGGCGATCACCGGTACGCCGGGATGGCATAACACGGCCGCCTTCACTCCCGCAGCACAACTGATCACGATCAGTCCATCGATGGAGCCTTTCTTGAGGATTGAACCCTGGGCATGACGCATTATGGGTTCCGGGCAGCAGGCCGCGATTGTTCTGGCCGTTACCACCTCTTTTCCCCATGTTTCGACCAGTTGCTTAACGAATGCGGCTCCCCGAACCCCGCCGACATCGCACAGGTTGGCACAGGCTCCGCACGAGAGGATGGCTAGCTTGTTTCTCTGGCCAATAGTGTATTTAAGCTCTTCGGCTGATTTGTACTTAGTCTCAATCATCCGTTCGCAACCTGCCTGCCTTTCAGGCGGACGGCCAATCAATCAGCGGGGAAGTACCCGCCTGATATAGGAACTGCCCTTATTTGTAATCGAACTAGAAATAAAGGATTTTATCGGCGGCCATCAGGGCTTGTGCTGCCTGCGGCAGTTTCACCGGTGTAATGAAGTCCTCAAGATTGGCGGTATCATCCACTGATGAAGCCAGTCCATCGATAACATTGAAGGTAGCACAGGATACAATATTAACCCCTAGTTGATCTTTCTCAAAACGCGCAAGTTGCTCCAGGTTATCTGGCAAATCCGAGGCCGACAGTCCGTCGATCTGGTCGGCAATCAGGTTTTTAACCGAATCTGCAATAGGGATTCCGGCCAGGGTACCTTTCCTGGTCATACTCACCCCGTACGGGCCGTAGTATATGGTCACGTTGGGAACATTCCCCAGTTTCTTCGAAAGAAATGCTACCACATACGAAGCATACTGATTGTAGGGTTTGTCCGTCCCCGAATTTACGATGATCAGAAGATTTTCAGGTGCAGCCATTGTTGATTCCTCCTTATATTTATATATTCAAATAATTTGGATTAGCAAACGAACTTAGATTTAAATCGTACAAATTTGTGGTTATTGATACTTATTGTATGCCTTTTTCCAGGGCTCGCGTTTTAGCTCCAGGTAGTTCTTGATAGCGTCCTTGAGGGCATTGGCAGCCAGTTGAGCACAATGCTCACTTTCTTCAGGCAGGCCTTCCAGCGCTGTTAAAACATCCTGTTGGCTGATATGCATGGCTTTCTGGATTGGCTTACTCCTGGCCATGTCAGTGATCATCCCTCCCGAGGCGATGGTTGTAGAGCATCCGTTGGTCCAGAACCTGGCATCGGTAATGATATCGTTTTTCACCTTCAGCCAGATCTCCATATCGTCCCCGCAACTGCCCAGTGCATGGCCGTATCCATCCGCATCTGGAATCTCCCCTGCGTTACGGGGGTTCATGGCATAATCAATTACCGTTTCTGAATACAGCTTACGGGCCTCGGCCAGCACGGCTTCCTGAAGCTCTGCTTGAAGCTGATCGATGTCCTCTGCCATTATATTTGCCTTGCTTTAGTGGTCACAGGCGTTATTGCCGGTAATGAGTGCACCTGCTAAATAGTCCAGTACCACCTTGTCAGGCGGTTCCGATGGTGCGCCGATGATCACCTGAATGCGGTTTTCCTGGAAAAGTTCCTGGGCTCTGGGGCCCATTCCCCCGGCGATGATCACCGAAGCGCCCTGCTCTGCCATCCAGCCGGGCAGGAAACCGGGTTGATGCCCTGGCGAGGGGATGATCTCGACCTTTAGTATTTCCTTTGTTGCCTCGTCCGCATCGACGAAAGCAAATTCCTGGCAATGACCGAAGTGGGGATCCAGGACCCCACCGCTTACTGGAATTCCGTATCTCACTTTCCCTCCCGTATTTTGGATAAATGGAAATCTAAAACTATTAATGGCATCGTTCAGCCCCACTTTTTCAAGCCCAGTTTCCCGGGCGTATATATTGGGCTTTTGAGGGATCATTCCCAAACGCCATGCGCCAGTACTTGCAAATACGGTATTTGTTCTCATCAGGTTTGGCAGCCCCGCAATGTGGACAGAAGGGTGCATCGCCCTCTTCCTTACAGGGTTCCCACAACTCAAACGCTTCCCCGCAATTTGTACATTCATAACCAAATATCGGCATTTGTCATCCCTCTTCGGTATTCAAGTTCAATAAGGCAAACTTGCCTCAAATCAGATCGCTCAGCCCCCGGATGGTGCCGGCGTACATCCGGAATTCGATCCGCCGCTCCTTGCGAAAAGCGAAAGGCTGCGTTTTGGATTCGAGGCCTTGCATTTTGGACATTTTACATCCTCATCGCTATCCGAAAACCCGCGCTTCATTTCAAACTTTTCACCGCATTTCTCGCATTCGTACTCGTAGATTGGCATGACCGCTCACCTCATGCTGCCAGTTTCCGGGAAATGGCTTCCCACATTGCTCTGATCTGTTCCACCACCCCCCCGCTACTATATTCTATCACAGGTAAACCGTGAATCAGAGCCTCGGTAATAACGTTATCATATGGAATCCTTGCCACCACGGCTGCGTTCATCTGATTACACATCGCCTCGATCTTGTCGGAGTTTTCCTCGTTGATATCGTACTTATTGATGCAAACCATTGCCGGGATCTTAAAATGCTCACAGACGCCAACCACGCGCTCAAGATCGTGGATGCCGGACAGTGTGGGTTCGGTGACTACCAGAGCGACGCTGGCACCCGAAAGGGATGAGATTACCGGACAGCCGATCCCCGGCGGCCCGTCAGTGATCACGTAATCCAGCTTGTTCTCTTCCCCGATGCGCCATGCCTCCTTGCGTACCAGAGTCACCAGTTTGCCGGAATTCTCTTCCGCAATTCCCAGCCGCGCATGCACCAGGGGGCCGTATTTGGTATCCGAAACGAACCAATGCCCGGCCAGGTTTTCCTCCATGGTGATGGCTTCCTCCGGGCAGATATGCGAACAGAAACCGCATCCCTCGCAAAAAGAGGGATCAACCGTGAAATCGGCAATGGCATCGAAGCGACAAAGATCCTGGCATAATCCGCACTGGGTGCATTTTTCGGCATCAATATGGGCGGTCTGGCCGCTTCGGAACTCATTCTCCTGTTTCATCGCGGGATCGAGCAGGAGATGAAGGTCGGCTGCGTCGACATCGCAATCACACAAAACTTTATGCTGTGCCAGGGCAGCGAAGCACCCGACGATGCTGGTTTTGCCGGTACCGCCTTTACCGCTTAAGACAACAATCTCTTTCATTTTTTATGCCTCGCCCAGATTCGGTACATCTTTTCCCCGCTTTCTTCAAAACACTGGAATCCCGTCGAATCCGTCTCCTCGATTTCTACATTCTCTTTTCCGTACACCTCTTCAACCTGCTCCAGCCAGTTCCGCATATGAAATCCGCCGCCGAAATAGACCTTGTGCCAGGTATCGCCGGTTTTATCGGTTTTTTCTTGTATGGTTTCTTCGAGCCGCATCCGCTCTTCCGGCGTAATGGCATGATTACTTGACATCACGTGCGTGCTCCTTGATATATTCCCATACTCCGATCAACCTCGCCCTCCACTCGGGCATTACCTCGACGAGGGGAATCCCTCGTGAATAAGCCCTGGCGATCTCGATATCAAGCGGGATTTTCAATAATACCGGTAGTGCCTCCTTCCGGCAGTACGCCTCAGTATCATTATCATTGCCCCCCGAACGATTGATGATTATCCCGCAGGGAATTTTCAGTACCTTTACCACTTCAACGGCGAGCTTCAGATCATTCAGGCCGAAAGGTGTAGGATCGGTAACGAGCACGCAGAAGTTACTGCCCTTGATTGCCTCAACTACCGGGCACGACGTTCCGGGTGAGGCATCCACAATAGCGATACTGTTTTTATCGATGTGTTCTTTAACCTGGCGGATGAGCGGTGGTGCCATGGCTTCTCCCACGTTCAGTACACCCGACACGGTAGCCACCCCGTCACTATGTCCGATATCGATTTTCCCGATCTCCCTCGGTTCTTCATGGATGGCCTTTTCCGGGCACAGGTAGGAACAAGCGCCGCAGCCATGGCACAATTCATGAAAGGTCATGACCATAGTCTTGAGCACCGCCAGTGCATTGTAAGCACAAACTCGGGCGCATTCACCGCAGTGAGTGCATTTCTGCTCGTCGACGATTGGTACGGGAATGAACGCTTTTTCCGTTCGCTCACTCGACGGCTTCATGAAGATGTGATCGTTCGGCTCCTCTACGTCACAATCGAGGAGCTGAACATGCTCATCCTTTGCCAGTGCGATGGCGAGGCTGGTAGCGACCAGAGTCTTTCCGGTACCGCCTTTGCCGCTGGCAATGCTGATAATCATTTATTCCCTTACCATTGCTGTGTCGCAATTCGGACACTTGATGTTGGTACATGGCGTGCCGGGCTGATGGGGAGTCTTCTGTCCGCAATCGGGGCAAACGCAATTACCTCCCGGGCCCATCCCGGGGCGCCGCCCGCCACCAGTTCCAGTACCGCGTCCTCGCCCGAGACCTTGTCCGGTCCCGGGACCCTTACCAAATGGTCCTGTCCCGTCTCCTCTAGGCATGGTATCACCTCTCTTACATTATTTTCTATCAGCGGGTTTTCTTTTCCATTTCCTCGATACGATAAAGCAGATTATTTACCTGTTGTTTCATGGTGTTCACCAGGCCTTTGATCGATTCTAAATCTTGCTGTAGATCGCTGGAGGGTGTTCCGGTGGGAGCAGATGCGCCCATGCCGGCATGGGCTTTAACCGTCGGACTGTCGGTTGCCTGCAGGGTCCCGCCCTTGTACTTCTCAATCATCTCCCTCACCGTACCGGCAGCACCGGTGATTACCTCGATTCCCGCACCGGAAAGTACCCGATGGGCGTTTGGCCCGATGTTTCCGGTGATAACCACTTTTGCACCTTTATCTACCACTGTCTGCCCGGTGGCAATACCGGCTCCTCCGGATGCCCCGGCGCTGGCATTATCGATTGCTTCAAAATCCATGTTTTCCGAATCCACAAGTAACAGATAAGCACACCTGCCGAATCGAGGGTCTACCGGGTCATCAAGTGTCGGCCCAGTCGCCGAAACTACAATTTTCATTCGAACCACCTTTTTTTGAGTTATTTTTGGTTCCACTATCAGGATACTCACCCTGGTGCGTTAGAGTTATTTTACCGCACCGGGGTGAATCCTGAGTCCGTTTTCCATTTTAGTCTTCTTTTTGCTGAAGTTCACCCAGCCTGGCTTCGATATCCTCCAGTTCATCCTTGATAGCCTGAGCCTGATTTTGGAGGAAATCGATTTCGTGTTCCCGGCTCATTGGCGGCGGCGCCCCATAAGGCGCATCATAGTAATTATGGGGCGGTGCCCATCGCCATCCGAAGCCTCGTCCTCGACCAGGGCCGCGTCCACGGCCAAAGCCCCTGCCCCCTCCGCGACCATACCATCCCTGGACTGGACCTGCGTAGCCAGCCGGATTGCAGAAACCCCGCCCACCGCCTGTCATGGGGCCCGCGCCCCACGGTCCTGTTCCATCAAATCCTGGCATTTCACACCTCCTTTGTTAGTGTTGTCGTTTTTTTTGTTACCACCCCCAACCGCGTCCGCCACCTCGGCCTTTACCGCCACCCCGGCCCGTTCCGCTGCCACGTCCCGGGCCGCCAGAGCGGCCCCGGCCAAATCCGCCACCGGTACCCCAGCCGCGACCGAACCATCCCCGGCCCTGCCCGCGGGTTCCAGCCGGATTGCAGTACCCCATACCGCGACCGGTCATGGGACCTGCACCCCCCGGTCCTGTTCCATCAAATCTTGGCATCACACACCTCCTTCCAAGTTATTTTCAAAGCGTTGTAGTTTGTTGTAATATGAGTCCACTAAATACAATCCAGCTGCCGGATTGTGTCCAAATACACGATCTTTGGCGATGAGAACCGTCGTCGGCGACTCCGAATATTTGAAGAAGAGCGAGTCGTGTCCGACGCATAATCCTACGGCGATATTGAAATCCGTTTCTTGTGCATTAAGTACATGGGCCTGGGCGATTGGGTTGCACATGGCCTCTCTCAGATCCGGCCCGGCAATCTTTTGGGTCTTGTCTAACCCGATATTCTCCTTCGGAATGGCCCCGGCTTTGCAACAAACCGATACCACCTCGAATCCTCTCTTTTCCAGTATCTGAGTAAAGATCAGTGCCTCTTTTCGGAGTCCGAAACAAAACGCGATGCCCAATCGCGCATACCCCATTTTACGGGCGAACTGCACTATCTCCTCTACCCTTGGATGGCGCGGAGTGCGCCCTTCAGGCAGGAACATGTAGCCCTCAAATTCCTGGACCGAGGCCAGTCGAGCAAATTCCCGAATATTGGGCTTGTTATATTCAGCAACTGCTTGTTCAATGGCGTTCGCCTCAACATCCATCGGGCAGTTTTTCGGCCTGTCCGATGGATTCTGGCTGTAGCAGGCAAACTTCCCGCACCTGGCACAGGCTATATTTGCGGTCATTCGATTATCTCCGTGATTATCTGCCATTATGTCTTCTGTTGCCCCCAGCGCCGGCCCCTGCCTCTTCCTCCCCGACCATGTGAGGGGAGCATCTGGGCGTTTGGCGTCTTACATTGAGGGCATCGGCGGATATCCTCATCGACTTTGCTATCATATGGAACTTCCCATTCGTACCCATCCTGCCTGCAGCGAAATTTGCGCCAGATCATCTCAAAGTTGCCGCCCTCTATGCGGATTGCTTTGCCGACGGTCAACGCCTCGGCGATTTTCTTTCGGGCAGATCCAAGAACACGATGGAAGGTCGGACGGGAGATACCCATCCGTTGAGCGCACTCTTCCTGGTGTAATCCCAATTCATCTTTCAACCGGATCGCCTCCAGTTCCTCAAGTGACAAAGAGACTTCTTCAAGCGCTTGCATGGGAATGCCGATCGGCTTGAAATGTGTCACCTCCGGAACGAATCCCACCTGTCGCCATTTTATCGGTCTTGGCATTTTAGAAACCTTTATTATGGACATATGTCCATTAACAGGATAACATGGGCTCAATGGGAAGTCAATAACACGACGATTTGATTTGCCTTGTTTGTAGCAGGCGTCAGGTGTAAGGAAGGATAGGACTTTTTGTATCGAGGGTGAACCTTTAACTACCCGGTTTCAATCCTGTGGTCATCGTCCAACGCCAGGGTCAGGATGCCGACGATGGCAAAGGATTCCAGAATCGTCAAAACAGTCAATATGATTACATATACCCACCCAAAAATCGCGATCATCATAGGTAAGAGGAAGGGTTTGACCGCCCTATTGCCGAGGAACAAAGCAATAGGTGAATTCCCGGCTCCTTTTTCACGCAAGTCCTTGAGGAAGGGGTACCATGCGTAAATAGGGCCTAATGATATAATTCCTGCAAATGTTGAAATGAGCATCCCTTTGAAGCCTGAATTTTTACCCAGAAAACGAACGATTTGATGTGGCCGTATCATGTAGTTCATCGCCAGCATCGCACACAGAACGAGCCCCATCGGCCAGGCGACGGTACGAAATACCTGCCCGCTTTTTTCAAATGCCTCTAATGTACGACCTGGATCGAAGGGTAATAATACTGCATAGATAATCAGTACAGCGATCGGGAACAACCATGCTTTCGGGAGCCATCTGGTGGATCTTTTCACTTTGTTGAGGATTTTGTTCTGCATATCGGTTAACCATGGATAAGGTTGAAAACTACTACGGTCAAGACGGCTATGGGTACTGTCATGATGAAGGATAGTCCGTTTCGCCATAAAGCAAACCGCTTACCGAGCGCCGCGATTTCAGCGGGCAACTGGATCAAACCAACAGTGACCCAGGCCATGAGAAAGGCCGTCACTGCGTAAAGGCTGACGTCAAGTTCAAGTAGCTCGTTACCAATAATGTAGCTATTCACGGGGTTACCGGCAAAAGCACTTCCCAATATAGTACCTGCCAATGTATCCAGTGCGGTGTTTCCAATAAAGATGTTTGCGAGGGACTCTTTACTTACCAGCGCATTGAATAACCCGATCAGCAATACCACACCGATCAGCATCGGCAATATATTGGCAAATTGCTTCAGCGTGTTTTTAAAGGCATTGGTTAACAGATCGAGGGAAATACTCGGTGATACTGCTACAGCATACTGCTCGTGTTGCCTATTTTTCATATATTGTTGTATTGCTTCACGTACAGTACCCTGTAGATTTGGAAACACCTCGATACCTGAGGCTTCTAGATGTTTTGCAGCAGTGGGACTGCAGTACCCCGTTAGTACTGCCTGTACTTCGTGACTGGCGGCGATCACGACCGCCTGCATCCCCGCGCCCCGTTCGCTTGAGGCACCGGGATTGGGAATCGCTTCGTATGCAAGTGTCTCAGTATCGAGGATGATGAAATAAGGTGAAGTGCCAAATCGACGGGATATTGGGGAATCTAAATCCATTCCTGAAGATGAAATCGCGATTTTCAAGGATCGTTCTCCGTGCTTAGATTGTAACGCATATCAATGATGGTTGATAGAGATTCCTGTTACATTTGAGACTTTTGTTCTTATCACTTGGAATATTGTATGTTTGCGTAACTTAGCAATTATTAATCAAATAGATTTGAAATACCAACAGGCAGTATTCGGAATTCACTCGGATTATTGCCATGTTCTCTCAAGTGCTACGAGGATCATGATCCTATGGCTTCTTGCGGAAGGGAAGAAAACAGGCACCTAACCTGCTGATGCGCTCGTAATTTCGTTCCCAATATTTCACAGCATCTGTGGTTAACGTGCGATCGAGGCGCCTTACTGAGTCGGAAGGAAGGACGGTGAGTCTATTGCAGCATGTCGAATCCGGAGTTCATTGATGGGTGCAGGTTGATACGGGAAGTCATACTGGGACACAGGAGTCTGGGAATAGGCAGGCTTTTTTCACGTTCGTAGTTAATAAAAAACAAAAGGAGGCGATCATTGAAAAAAGTGAAAAACTGGTGATCGTCGGGTGTGAGGGCGTAGGAGGGCCCGCAGCCATGCTGGCCATGAAGCTGATGCCGGATCCAGAGATGAGCAGCCAAATCCAGACTTATCTTGAGGAAAAGGGCATCAAGATGTTGATGGGAAAGCAGATAGAGAAGATTTTGAAAATTGACATCAGTCAGTTATATTTGGCTGGTTAACAGATAGAAGATAGATACTGATATTTTTTTCACGAATATTGGCGCAAGCCCCAATCTAGAATTGATAAAAGGGTTCGGCCTTGAGATCGGCCAGTTCGGGATCTAATTCAAGCGCTTTATGGCAAAGTCAAATCCCGATATTCTTGCTGCGGGTGATTGTGTCGAAAAAGAGCATTTCAGCATCAAGAAGCCGGTTCCATGTTATCTACCGGGCCTGGCTGTCATCCAGGGACGTCTGGCTGCCAAGCGGCTGGCGGGATTTGAAATCGAGTTTCCCGGAGTGCTAAACAATTCCGACTTCCAACTTTTTAAAAACAACATTACGGCGATAGGCTTAACCGAAGAACAGTAAAAACGGAACGATTCGATACAATGCGTGCCATCCCCACTTCGCGGAGTAAGCGTAGCATGATACCGGGCATGAAACCATGGATACTGAAGCTGGTTTATATAGAAAAACACTAAACTGATTGTAGGGCAGATTATCAGCGTAGAAAATCGACTGATGCTGGTATCGGGTTTCTGATATTGAAGGACGAGTACCCACGCTATAGTTAATCAAGTGAATACGTAAGCCGTATGCGAAAGCGCAGGGGTAGACTTATGACGTCAAGGACACAGATTGTAATGAATGCGTGGCCTTGGTGTGATGGATGAGATGCCCTTGAGTTGAATAGTACTCAGGCTGTATTACACTTGGTGTAGATTTAATCAAACTAGCGAAGATGTGCGATAGCGATAAAGGTCCAACCTTTATCGCTATCGCTGTATAAGTGTGTAATGGATTATTGGTATCGTTTATACACAGCCCGTCGGTTTGGGGAGACCGGCGACCTTACATGCACCGGCCGCGGGGCCCTTCGGGAACATTTCATAAATATAGTTCAGTTTGAAGCCGGTTTTCTTGCACAGCATTCGAATCGCCGGGGCAGTTTCGTACTCAGTATAGTATTCTCGAATAAAGTCCACCAGTTTCCAGTGGTCCTCGCCCATAGGTGAAACGTTGGCCTCTTCCTTACCTAGATCTTCAGCGACGTCTCTATTCCATTTGTCCGGTTCCTGGATGAAACCATCCTCATCAATGATGATTTCCTGCCCACCTAATGTTTTCGTTGCCATCTTGTTTTTACCTCCAAATTATTTTTGTTACGTTGACATTTATACCGACAAAATGGGTTGATGCCTCGCATTCTGCATTACAAGATTACCAAAAGCATCTGCCCATTGGGAAGTGCCTAATGCGTGCAAATGGGTATAAGCGGCAAATACGTTTTTATAAATAATACCATCCATTCCATTACCTATCCCATGCCCACGTTCCAAACTGTAAGCGCACTCTATATTTCCGGTATCAATGAGTTTTGAGTGGTGAAATTCGTGCCCTTTTATAGCCAATCCTACCGGGAAAAATGGATTTGGCTTCTGCACTTTAGCTTCTACATACCCGTGACCTTGCGGCTGCCTGGTGAACTCCACATCGGCGGGAATGACCCCAACCATCTGATGCCGTTGGCCTTTCCAGTTGATACCCCGGCACAAGTACATCAGGCCTGCGCATTCGGCGTATACAGGTAATCCATCTTCTATCCTTGATCGGATATCGTGGCGTAACTGATGATTTGCCTCCAATTCCTCCAGGAAGAACTCCGGGAAACCGCCTCCGATATACAGTCCATCAACATCCGGTAGGCGATCGCATAAGGAATCGATACAAATTAACTCGGCACCGGACATCTCCAGTGATTCCAGGTTCTCCGGATAGTAGAAATTGAAAGCTCGATCTTTGAATATGCCTACCCGCACTGATTTCGAGTGAATAGAAGAGTGGGGGGGGGATATATCATGTGCGGGCTCTTTCATATTAGCAATTCGAAGAATCTCGTCCAGGTCAAGGAGATGCTGCAATTGCGAGGCGATCTGAGTTATTCTAGATTGCCCTGATGCTCTTTCGGGAAATGGAATGTGTCCGAGATGACGTTGTTTCAGTTGGAATTCCGAATTTCGTGGAATACATCCTATGACCGGGATTTTGCAGTGTTTTTCCACCGCTGTCCTCAACTTGAGTTCATGCCTTGGCCCGGAAACATTATTGCATACTACGCCCGCGATATTCACATTGGGCTGGAAATCCTGATAGCCTTTAACCATTGGGGCAATGCTGCCAGTCATCCGGGTACAATCGACAACCAGTATTATTGGTAAATCAAGGATTTGGGCCAGATGCGCTGTGCTGCCGTGCCCTATCGACTGAGGTCCGTCAAATAAACCCATTGCTCCTTCGATCACCGCCAAGTCGGCGTTCCTGCATGCGCGATGGTAAGAACCCACCATGATATCTTCATTCATTAAAAATGGATCCAGATTACGGCATGTCCTTCCGGCGGCTTCTGATAGCCATGAAGGATCAATGTAATCAGGGCCTTTCTTAAATGGCTGAACGACAATTCCACGCTGACTAAGCAGAGAACATATGGCAAGTGTTGCGATGGTCTTCCCGGAACGGCCCTGGGGCGCTGACACTATTACTCCGGGGGTACGCATCTCGGCAGCTTTCATCAACACATCACCCAAGCTTGTTTTGTCACTTTAAGGCAGGTATGGCCCTGATCAGGGCCATACCTTTTCTGTTCGTCCATATAACTTTATGTACGTTAACCGCCTTGTCTGCTGTGTGCAGGAAAGGGGTTTCTAACCTTTGAAGAACTCAGGAAGGGTCAACATGTTCGTGCTGCCTGTAGAAAACCACATGACCCTGTCTTCTTCGATCAACTCGTTTAACGCTTGTTGAACT
>CAZDMY010000026.1:11914-13892 GCA_964506405.1 uncultured Dehalococcoidia bacterium
CGGCCAGCCCCTTTACCACGTCTTTCAGGTAGAATTTCTTTTTCTCGCCCGTCGATTTCTTATGAAACCATTCCACGATCTTGTCTTTTAATTCCTGGTCAGCCATATTTGGCCACCTCCTACCACTTAAATTGGGTCGTGGCTCGCAATGTATCCCTGGACATTTCGAAGTCATCTATATTCTGGGGTGTAAACGGTAACCCAGAAAGCTTATAAAATTGCTCATAACCAATGCGCTCAACCCATTCACCGAACCGCTCATATGGGCGCGCATTTGCACCATATACTTCTACCAGATTCTTTATTATCGTTACCAACTCAGGCCATCGGGGTGGGTTATTCGGGATGAACGGGACGATAACCCGTGACAGCCTTGGGGGTTTGCGGGCGTTGGAAACCTTTCCGGCAGCAAAAATGGCTACGCCGTCATGTTCGGGATTGGCAATCGGCATTGATGGGCAAATCGTATAGCAATTGCCGCAATACATGCACTTATCCTCATCTACGACCACACTCTTGACCTCTTTGTCCGGGTTGCGGCGAATAGCGCCTGTTGGACAGCCGGCCATCGTGGTGGGTGTTTCGCACTGGGCGATAAACGTTTCGTCGATAACAGCGGGAATGGTCGTATGAACCCCAACTACCGCCAGATCTGAGGCGTGAATTGCACCGCACATGTTCAGGCAACAAGCCAGAGACAGCCTTAGTTTGTGAGGCAGCGTCTTTTCACCAACAAAGTAAGGATATAGCTCATCCATTAGGGCTTTGACTACTCCGGAGGCATCGGTTGCCGGAGTATGGCAGTGAATCCAACCCTGTGTGTGAATTACGTTGGAAATACCCCTGCCGGTTCCGCCCACAGGAAGCCCTATTTTCGTAACTTCTTCGATAATCTTATCAACATTTTCCTGTTTCGGGGTCAAAAACTCCGGGTTGTACCGGCTGGTAAACCGCATGTGTCCATCACAGTATTTGTCGGCGATCTCGCAGAGGTCGCGGATGAAATCAGTGCAAACCAGTTTGGCGGAACCACAACGGACTGTGAAGAGTTCGTCACCGGATTCCCCAACATGTTTGAACACACCCGGCTTGATATTCTCGTGATACTTCCATTTACCGTAATTATTCTTGCATACATCGGGCATCATATCGTAATAATACGGAGGGCCTATATCGGTTTTCGACATCTGTATCTTCTCCTTATAAAAGTTTTACGTGTAATTAACAAACTACTTCTTCATTATATCCCAGTTGCGAATGTCCTCTATCCTCGGAGGTGTCGCATGTCGCCAGAAGATATACGGGTTTGCCCTGGGTACGGTGATCATCTGGGGAACGGCGGGTAAGTCCATTGCTTTCAGGTATTCTTCCATGCCGACACGGTCGATCAACTCAGAGAGACGTTCCCTGACCTTACCGTTCTCATCCCACCAGTCCATTGATTTTTCCCAGTATTCCTTAAATTCCGTATATGGTGATTCCATTTTCATGAATGGAATCAGAACCGTTGAGAGCACTGCGCCGTGGATCACTGGTGCTTTTGCTCCGACCAGAATGGTCACACCGGTATCGACCCCAGGCCTGATGGCTTTGGGCATCAGATTTATACAGTGCATACAGCGAACGCAGTCCTCGGGTCGAGCAAGCTCTAACTTGCCGTTGACCATCTCCAGCGCTTCCGTTGGGCAATAATCAACCACGTATTTCTGTACGTCGAAACCACTGTCCAGATATTCCTTGACAGCATCCTGATCAATTCTCAGTTCATCTCTCCATGTACCGATAACAGCCGTATCCGACCTGGCAATCGCAGCTACACAGTCATTTGGGCAACCGGATGCCTTGATTTTTGTTTTGTAAGGATACGGGGGACGATGGATCTCACTTTGATACTCTTGTGTTACATCATTGATGAAATCCAGCGTATCGAAACAGGCCCATTCGCATCTCCCCGGCCCTACACAACCTGTCGGGGTTC